>NZ_LZKY01000421.1:0-2431 GCF_001673055.1 Mycobacterium sp. 1245801.1 | reverse complement strand
GGAACGCCAAGGCCAGGTGCAGCGGGATCAGGGTTTCCTCTTTGCTGCCGTACAACCGCTCGAGCTGCTGGTGCTGCATCGGGCCCAGGGCGCGGGAGCCGACGCGGAACTTTTCGTCGGCCGACG
Source organism: Mycobacterium sp. 1245801.1 (assembly GCF_001673055.1). NCBI lineage: Bacteria > Bacillati > Actinomycetota > Actinomycetes > Mycobacteriales > Mycobacteriaceae > Mycobacterium > Mycobacterium sp. 1245801.1. Next base: position 2,305 of record NZ_LZKY01000421.1, on the reverse strand, counting down.
GCCGCACGCACCACAGGGTGGTGTCCCAGTTGCCGGCGTAGTAGCGCATGCCGGGCAGAAACGAGACCTTGCGCGGATAGAGATTCCCGACGACGACCGTGCCGGCCATGACGGCGAACAGGGCGGCGATCGGCAACGGGTGGGCGATGTCGGACAGGCCCAGGCGCGCGTGCGCGACGAACAGCCATAGCACCCCGAAGATCATGAAGACGTTCCACTCCAGCGGCACGCCCATCGGGAAGGCCAGCAGGATGTTGAGGTGGAACACGATCATCACGAACGCCGCGATGGCCGTCGGCCAGCCGCCGTGTGAGAACAGCAGCACCAGCGGTACCAGACCCTCGACTGCGGTCGAGAAGTGCGCGATGAATCCCGCCAGCGCGCTGGGCCGCAGGTCGTCCGGGTGGTGTCTGAACATCGACCGCTTGAGCGGCCCCGAGGGGATGAACGGATTGTTCGCCAGCATGGTCGAGATCACGAACGGAAAGTGCCTGTTGAGTTTGGAGGTCGCCGCACCCAGCCAAATCACCATGAAGACGACCTTGGCGCCGACGATGATGTCCGCCCCGGCGAACAGGAACGTCAGCGCCAGCGGCGCATACACCTCGCCGCGCGCGGCCAGGAAGATCACCTTGTCGCGCAAGCTGAGCACGGCCAGGACCGCCAGAATCGCGACGGTGCGCCACCACGGCAGCACTCCGATCGTGGTGTCCAGCGCGGGAATCGGTCCGGCGCCGTCGGACACCAGCGCGGTCAGGAGCAGCACCAGCAGGACGCCGTAGAGCAACGCGTCGAACGGGGTTCGGTTGCTGCCCTTGGTCAACGGCACCCGATTGGGCCACGGCGGCAACCGGATGGTGCCGGGCCGCAGCCAGTACAGGATCGACCCCATCGGAGGGAAGTAGCGCCCCGCCAAGGGCCCGAAGCAGCAACCGAGGCCGACGACCTCGAACAGCATCGTGAACAGGACGGCCTTCTGGAACACGATCGGCTCCGACCACCATTCGCCGACGTGGCTGAAGCCGCCGATGCCGGAGGTCGACCACGCGAAGAGCCAACCGCCGAGGATGTAGAGCGCGATCTTCACGCCGTACGTCACGTGCATCACCAGCGGGGTGCCGAAGCCGTGCTCGGCGATGTGGCGCGCCATCGGCACGATCCGTTCGGCGCGGGAGCGGCTGGTCCACTCGGCCATGTCGACGACGGGCAGGTTGGGCCGGATGAACCCCATTGCAGCTCCTTCGACGCAGCTCGTCCCAAGGGGCCTATCGGCGCTTCTGGCGCCGATCGGTGCCAGCAAGAAATTACCTGCAGGAGGGGCTGTCGCGGTGGGATACGGCGGCAAAATTCCGGTCAACCGGTGAGGGGGTCACTCCCAGCCCGGCGGGTCGTGCTCGGCCATGTAGGCCTCCCATGCGGCGCGGCGCAGGGCCCTGGTGTGCAGGTCCTGACAGATCGCCTGCGCCTCGGCGGCGGTGCCGGCCCGGCCCAGGTCGTGGTGCACGAAGCCGTCGTCCACCCGTTCGGCGCGGAAGCCGCCCGTCGAGACCACGTGCACCCGGTATTCGCTGCGGTCGTCGATGTTGGCGTGATAGTGGCCCTCGAAGGGCTCGACCCACTTCAGGTCAGTTTTCACAAGTGCCCTCTGAAAAACCCCACCGCAGGGATGGTAGGACCCGCGCGATCGTCGGGAAAGAGATTGCTCGGAGATCGCTACCCATCGGGTGAACCCCCCATTGAAGTGGAGAAGCCACCAAATATTGAACTACTCGGTGAGCTGGTGCGCCGTCAGGGTTTCGAACCCCGGACCCGCTGATTAAGAGTCAGCATCCGTTGTATGATATGCTGGCGTTTGCCAGTTGAAATAGCAGGTCAAACGCATTTAGCATGGACATAGCTAGACACGGCTAGACCCGTGTAGGGCCCCGGATAGGGCACCGTTGAACAAGGGAGGGCAACCCCGTGGAAGTTGTAGACGTTTGGCCGGCAGGCGTTGCGCCACAAGGGCATACGCCAGGAGCATGGGACTGCCCATGCGGTCCGTGGCTCCTCACAGAGGACGGCCGCCGGACTATTCGTCATACACCCGACCTAGCGCCGCCAAACGACGAACGCGCGCGATACCGCCACCACAGTGGAGCGCACTTCCGAGCGCCGGATTATCCGGGTGGGCCGGACGAGGGGCATTACTGCGAACTCATTGGCTGGCACGAATGCCACCGCTGCGCCTGTGGTGTCACCAATGGCTAAGCGTCGCGCTCGCGGCGAGGGCAGCCTCTACCAAACCGCTGACGGAACCTGGGTG
>NZ_LZKY01000420.1:0-655 GCF_001673055.1 Mycobacterium sp. 1245801.1 | reverse complement strand
CCGCGCTCCGCTCGCAGGCCGCCAAGCTCGGCGCCAAAGCCACTAAAGCCGTTGCCGCACAGAACATGTTGCGTCGCGCCGACCGGATGATGGCCGCGCTCGACGACGAGCGGGTGGCCGACAAGGTGGCCCGCATCAAGTTTCCGAACCCGGCACCGTGCGGGCGCACACCGCTGGTGGCCACCGGCCTGAGCAAGTCCTACGGGTCGCTGGAGGTGTTCACCGGCGTCGACCTGGCGATCGACCGCGGCTCGCGGGTGGTGGTGCTGGGCCTCAACGGCGCCGGCAAGACCACGCTGCTGCGGATCTTGGCCGGCACCGAGGCCCCCGACACCGGAGGCCTCGAGCCCGGCCACGGGCTGCGGATCGGCTACTTCGCCCAGGAGCACGACACCCTCGACAACGATGCGACCGTGTGGGAGAACATCCGGCACGCCGCACCGGATTCCGGCGAGCAGGATCTGCGCGGCCTGCTGGGAGCGTTCATGTTCAGCGGCCCCCAGCTCGACCAGCCGGCGGGCACGCTGTCCGGCGGTGAGAAGACCCGGCTCGCACTGGCCGGTTTGGTGGCTTCCACCGCCAATGTGCTGTTGCTCGACGAACCGACGAACAACCTCGATCCGGCCTCGCGCGAACAGGTGCTCGACGCGCTGCG
>NZ_LZKY01000419.1:0-1304 GCF_001673055.1 Mycobacterium sp. 1245801.1 | reverse complement strand
CCCGCTCCGGCGGCCACTCCGCCGCGGCCGCCCGCATGGTGTCGACACCGTCGACATGGGGACCGGGATTGATCAGCCCCTCGTCGAAGAGCGTGTGCGCGACGGCCAACAACAGCGCCGCGTCGGTTCCGGGCACGATGGGCAGCCACTCGTCGGCGCGCGCGGCGGTCAGGGTGCGCACGGGGTCGATCACAATCACCTTGCCGCGCTTGCGAATCCCGTCGATCAGGCCCATCACGTTGGGTGCGGCCAACAGTGAACCCTGCGATGCCGCCGGGTTGGCGCCCATGATCACCAGCAGGTCGGTGCGTTCGATGTCGGGCACCGGGAAGTTCCACCACAGCCCGTACATCAGATGCGACGACAGGTTCTTCGGCCATTGGTCGACCGTCCCCGGCGAATAGGTGACCGGCATGCCCGACATCCCCATCAGCACGCCGGCATAGCGGGCCAGCGAGAACGAGTGCGCCAGCGGGTTGCCGGTGTAGGCGGTCACCGCGCCGATGCCGTACTTCTCGATCACCGGGGTCAGCAACTCGGTGCAACGGCGAAACGCCGCGTCCCAGCTGACTTCCCGCCACTGGCCGTCCACCTTGATCATCGGCGCGCGGATGCGGTCCGGATCGTCGTGCAGCGCCGCAAGCGAGGTGCCCTTCGGGCACAGATGCCCGCGGCTCCACACGTCGTCACGGTTGCCGCGAATGCCGGTGACGTGGCCGTCCTTGACGTCAATCGCCAAGCCGCACATGGCTTCACACAACGGACACGTGCGCAGGTGGGTACCGTCCTCGCCGGGTTTCATCCACCCACTGTATTCCGCTACCGCGGGTAGCGGAAGTGGAGAATGTGCGGGGTCAGGCCGTCCAGGGCCCGATGCCACCGACCCTGTCGATGCGGATGTGGGTGAGGTAGCCGGGCGGCGCGTTGTCCGGCGGAAACTTCGCGTTCGGATCGCCCAGCACCGGGTTGAGCTCCGTCAGCAGTTCGGGGGCGCCGCCCTCGGTGATCCGGGCGGTGCCCGCGATGGACAGGTAGGGCCGCATCCCCTGCCCCGCAGCGTCCAGCGACACGATCGTCACGGCCACCCGGGGATCCCTGCGCACGTTGCGGACCTTCTTGTGTTCCGAAAGGTGGGCGCTGACGAGTTCGTCACCGTCCGGTGTCGACCGCAGCGCCACCCAGACCACGCTCACCTGGGGGCTGCCATCCGGATTGATCGTGACCAGGGTCGCATCGGCGCCCTTGCCGATGAGGCCGCGCGCGGCATCGTTGAGCTTCATGCGTGGTTATACAGCCCGGCGCGG
>NZ_LZKY01000418.1:0-26487 GCF_001673055.1 Mycobacterium sp. 1245801.1 | reverse complement strand
GCAACTACGAGTACGCCATCAACAACTCGTTCGGCTTCGGCGGACACAACGTGGCCATCGCCTTCGGGCGGTACTGATCCGAGCAACACCGAATATCAGGAGACCTGCGATGACTATCACGGCCCCCGAGACGGTTGGCGAGTCGCTCGACCCTCGCGACCCGCTGTTGCGCTTGAGCAATTTCTTCGACGACGACACCGTCGAGCTGTTGCACGAGCGTGATCGCTCCGGCGTGCTGGCCGCCGCGGGGACCGTGAACGGTGTACGCACCATTGCGTTCTGCACCGACGGCACCGTGATGGGCGGTGCCATGGGCATCGAGGGGTGCACGCACATCGTCAACGCCTACGACACCGCCATCGAGGAGCAGAGCCCGATCGTGGGCATCTGGCACTCCGGCGGCGCCCGGCTGGCCGAGGGCGTGAAGGCCCTGCACGCGGTGGGCCTGGTGTTCGAGGCGATGATCCGGGCGTCCGGCTACATCCCGCAGATCTCGGTGGTCGTCGGCTTCGCGGCCGGCGGCGCCGCCTACGGGCCGGCCCTGACCGACGTCATCGTGATGGCACCGGACAGCCGGGTTTTCGTCACCGGGCCCGACGTGGTGCGCAGCGTTACCGGCGAGGACGTGGACATGTGCTCGCTGGGTGGCCCGGAGACCCACCACAAGAAGTCCGGGGTGTGCCACATCGTCGCCGACGACGAGCTCGACGCCTACGAGCGGGGTCGCCGGTTGGTCGGGTTGTTCTGCCAGCAGGGGCATTTCGACCGGAATAAGGCCGAGGCCGGTGACACCGACATCCACGCGCTGCTGCCCGAGTCGGCACGGCGGGCCTATGACGTGCGCCCGATCGTGACCGCGATCCTCGATGACGAGACGCCGTTCGACGAGTTCCAGGCCAATTGGGCGCCGTCGATGGTGATCGGGCTGGGTCGCCTGTCCGGCCGCACGGTCGGCGTGCTGGCCAACAACCCGTTGCGCCTGGGTGGCTGCCTGAACTCCGAAAGCGCCGAGAAGGCAGCGCGTTTCGTGCGCCTGTGCGACGCGTTCGGTATTCCGCTGGTGGTGATCGTCGACGTGCCCGGCTACCTGCCCGGCGTCGACCAGGAGTGGGGCGGCGTGGTGCGCCGCGGCGCCAAGCTGTTGCACGCGTTCGGTGAGTGCACGGTTCCGCGTGTCACGCTGGTGACCCGAAAGACCTACGGCGGGGCCTACATTGCGATGAACTCCCGGTCGCTGAACGCCACCAAGGTGTACGCGTGGCCGGACGCCGAGGTGGCGGTGATGGGCGCCAAGGCGGCCGTCGGCATTCTGCACAAGAAGAAGCTGGCCGCCGCGGCCGATCACGAGCGCGAAGCGCTGCACGACCAGCTGGCGGCCGAGCACGAGCGGATCGCGGGCGGCGTGGACAGCGCCATCGAGATCGGCGTGGTCGACGAGAAGATCGACCCGTCGCACACCCGCAGCAAGCTCACCGAGGCGCTGGCCCAGGCGCCCGCGCGCCGCGGCCGTCACAAGAACATCCCGCTGTAATTTCTAGGCCCGCGAGCGTAAGGGCACTGCGGAAATTCGCGTGCAAAATCGCAGTCCGCTTACGCTCGCGCAGGTAGCGGGTCCAGGATCGTCGAAAGCGCTTGCCGCAGTTCCCCTTCGGGGTCGGCGGGGAGTCGCTCGGCGCGCCATCCGACGAAATCGTCCGGACGGATCAGCAGCGCCCCTTCCGGTGCCAGGCCAGTGATCGCCGCCCACTCGTCGTTGTAGCAGCGATGCGCCGACAGCGACGCCGAAGCCGCTGCCGCACACCATCGCTCGTCGCCGGACAGCACGGTGAATCGGGGCCCCAGCAGGTCGAGCGTCGACACCCCGTCTCGCAACCAGACGTGCGGTACCCGCGTGCCCGGTTGCGCGCGCAACTCGTCCACCAGGGCGCCGCCTTCCGCGTCGCTCGTCACGACCGCCGCCGAGCGGTACCGGTATCCGATGAGCAGGGCGAACATCGAGCATTCTTCATCGGCCGGCAATTGCGGAGCGTCACGGCCCGGCCGCAGCAGGGCCATCGACGGCCCGGTGAGCGATTGGCGCGCGGCGAATCGGCCCACCGGATGACGCTCGGCGTGGTAGGTCGCCAATAGCTCGGGTGTGGCCGTGCCACGCAGGACGGCGGCGAGTTTCCAGGCCAGATTGTGTGCGCTCTGGATGGCGGTGTTGGCTCCCCCGGCCTTGAACGGCGGCATGGTATGCGCCGAATCGCCGACGAGATACCCTCGCCCACAATCGAATTGATCGGCCACCTGCTCGTAGGGCTGCCACGCCGCGACCTCGATGATGTCGAGGTCTATCCGCTCCCCGATCGCCTTGGTGAGCAGCTCGCGGCGGCGCTGCGGGGTGAACTGTTCGGCCGACTCGCCCTCACCGGGAAAGTAGGTGGTGATGAACATGCCGAGATCGCCCTCGGCGACCAGGAATATGCCGTCCACATCGTCGTTTTTGACCTGCACGCCATCGCCGTCGTGCAGATCCGGGATGAAGCGGCGCCACGGGGCCCGGAAGTAGATGAAGACGACATAGATCGGCAGCGCGCCATACCCGGATGTGCTGATGCCCAACGATTTACGGATCGGGCTGTGCACGCCGTCGGCGCCGACGAGATAGTCGGCGCGGACGGTCTGCGACTCCCCCGATTCGACGTCGCACACCACCGCGGTGACGCCGGTGTCGTCCAGCTCGAACGAGGACAACCGTGTGCCGTAGCGCACCTCGCTGTCGGCCCGCCGCGCCGCGTCGATCAGAATCGGCTCGAGCCGGCTCTGTGGGCAATACTGCGCCGCCGGCTCGGGGCTGAGCCTGTCCAGACCGGCGAAGATCGCGCCGACGTCGAGCGCCGGCTCTTGCACGGTGCTGTTGAGCGTGGGCGGACCACCAGCGTCGAGACGTGCTCTGCGACCGCCCGCACCTCGTCCCGAAGGCCAAGGCCGCGCAGGATTTCTGAGCTTCGGAAACTCAGGTTGCGGGCCTTGGGGTACAGGAAGATCTCCGGTCGTTTCTCGACCAGCAGTGAATGGACGCCGTGTTGGGCCAGCACCGCCGACGTCGCCAGGCCGCCAACGCCGGCGCCCACGATCAACACCGGGACTCGGATAGTCATCGGCCCTCCCTCCACCAGCACGGCATAAATTGACAGTCTCTATCATAAGACACTAACTATCAATACCCGGCCGTGTGGCGGGAGGCCATCGGGCGGCCGCCCTAGCCGAAGCGCGCCAGAAACTCCTCGGCCACGGCGACCACTCGCTCCCGATCCCGCGCTACCAACCCGATCCGCGTGCGTCGATCGAGGATGTCGGAGACATCGAGCGCGCCCTCATGCGTTATCGCGTATTCGAATTCCGCTCGGCTGACGTCGATTCCGTCCGCGACCGGCGCGGTCGGTCGCTCGCAGGCCGCGGTGGCAAGCACCTTGGGCGCCTCGGCGCCGAAGCGCGCCACCAGCGAAGCCGGCAACCCGGCGTCGGACTCGGCGATCACACCGGGATTGGCGGGCGCCCCGATCAGCGGCAGGTTGCGGGTTCGGCATTTGGCGGCGCGCAGTCGCCGCACCCGCACGGCGCGATCCAGCACGTCCTGTGCCATGTGGCGGTATTCGGTCAGCTTGCCGCCGATCACGCTGATCACCCCGGACGCCGACTCCACGACGGCGTGTTCGCGCGAGACGTCGGCGGTGCGGCCCTCGCCGGTGTCGATCAGTGGGCGCAGCCCGGCATAGGCGCCGATCACGTCGGTGGCGGTGAGCGCGGTCCCCAGTGCGGTGTTGACCGTGTCGAGCAGGAAAGTGATTTCGTCGACCGACGGTTCGGGCACATCCGGAATGGGACCGGGCGCCTCCTCGTCGGTCAGCCCCAAATACACCCGGCCCAGTTGTTCGGGCATGGCGAAGACGAAGCGGTTAAGCTCACCCGGAATCGGAATCGTCAGCGCCGCAGTCGGATTGCCGAACGACTGGGCGTCGAAGACCAGATGGGTGCCGCGACTCGGCCGCAACCGCAACGAGCCGTCGATCTCACCCGCCCATACCCCGGCCGCGTTGATGACCGCGCCAGCCGCAATGTCGATCGACTCACCGCCGCGCATGTCGGTCAGCCGCACCGAGGTACCGGTGGCCCGCGACGCCGCCACGTGGGTCAGGATTCGGGCGCCGTGCTGCGCCGCGGTACGTGCGACGGCGGTGACCAGGCGGGCGTCGTCGACCAGTTGACCGTCGTAGGCCAGCAGGCCGCCGTCCAGGCCGGCACGCCGTACGGTCGGCGCCATCGCAACGACGCGTTGCGCTGAAATCCGTTGCGAGCGCGGTAGTGTCGAGGCCGGTGTGCCGGCCAGAAACCGCAACACGTCACCGGCCAGGAAGCCGCCCCGCACCAGGGCCCGCTTGCCCGGACTCATCGACGGCAGCAGCGGCACCACCTGCGGCATGGCGTGAACCAGGTGGGGCGCGTTGCGCGTCATCAGGATTCCGCGCTCGATGGCGCTGCGCCGGGCGATGCCCACGTTGCCCGTCGCGAGGTAGCGCAGGCCGCCATGGACAAGCTTGGAACTCCACCGGCTGGTCCCGAAGGCCAGATCGTGTTTCTCCACCAGCGCCGCCCGCAGCCCGCGCGCGGCGGCATCCAGCGCGATCCCGGCGCCGGTGATGCCACCGCCGATCACCACGACGTCCAGTGGCTCACCGTCGGCGAGTGCGGTCAGGTCGGCGGCGCGCCGCGCGGCGTTCAGGGCGGTCGGATCAGCTATCACGACAGATATCCGTTCAGCGAGTAGGCGAGTTCGGCGACCAGCGCGTCGTCGTCGAGCATCGGCGCGACGATCCGGGCCGACTGGATGGTCGACTGCGCGATCAGCAGCACCATGGTCGCCATCTGGACCGGGTCGCCGAGCCGGACGCTGCCGTGCCGCTGGGCCGCCCGGAGCCGAGCGGCGAGGGCGTCGATCAGCATGCGCTGGCTGGTCCCGAGGCGTTCGGTGATATAGGTCGACGCGAGGTCCGAGTGCAGCACCGACATCACCAATTGGTCCGCACGCAACAGGTTGGCCACCGTAACAATCTGTCGCACAAGCGATTCGCGATCGTCCCCCAACAACGGCGCGTCGCGCATCACCTCGGTGACGTGCTGGGTCAACAGCGCCGCCACGATCGACTGCGTATCCGGCCACCGCCGATACACCGTCGGCCTGCTGACGCCCGCCCGTCGGGCTATCTCGGCGAGCGTCACCCGCTCCACGCCGAAATCCACCACACAGCTGGCCGCGGCCGCGAGGATGCGCTCGCCGGTATCCAGCTCGGTGTTACCGATTGACAACATGTGTAATACTGTAACGCATGACGCATTCCCAGGGGCTCCTGCCGCCGATGAAATGGAACGCGTGGGGCGATCCTGCGGCGGCCAAGCCGCTCTCGGAGGGAATCAGGTCATTACTGCAGCAGGCCGTGGGGGTCGAGGGGTCCCGCACGGCCGAACTGCGATCCGAACAGGTGCAACTGCGCCCGTCGGCGTTGTCGGAGGCGCATCTCGAAGCGCTCACCGCCCTCGTCGGCGCCGAGTATTGCCGCACCGCCGACGCCGATCGGCTGCTGCACGCGGGCGGCAAGTCCACCATCGACCTGCTCAACCGCAAAGAGCGCGGCCCGCAGGATGCGCCCGACGCCGTGCTGTTGCCCGGCGACGACGAAGCCGTGTCCGGCGTCCTGCGCTACTGCTCGGAGCATCGCATCGCCGTCGTACCTTTCGGCGGGGGCACCAGCGTGGTCGGTGGGCTCAATCCCATTCGCGCGGGGTTCTCCGCCGTCGTCTCGCTCGACCTACGCCGTTTCGATCGGCTGATCTCGCTGGACGAGGTATCCGGCCAGGCTGTTTTCGGTGCGGGGGTCACGGGGCCGGACGCCGAGAGACTCCTTGGCGCGCAAGGCTTTTCGCTCGGTCATTTCCCGCAGAGCTTCGAGTACGCCACCATCGGCGGCTTCGCCGCAACCCGCTCCTCCGGGCAGGACTCGGCGGGCTACGGCCGGTTCAACGACATGGTGCGGGGGCTACGGGTGGTCACGCCGGTGGGCATCATGGATCTCGGTCGCGCACCGGAATCGGCCGCCGGCCCGGACCTGCGTCAGCTGTTGATCGGCTCGGAGGGCACCCTGGGCGTCATCACCCAGGTGCGGCTCCGCGTGCACCGCGCGCCGCAAGCCGTCCGCTACGAGGCGTGGTCGTTCCCCGACTTCGAGACGGGGGCCGCCGCCTTGCGCGCCGTCACCCAGAATGCCACCGGCCCCACCGTCATTCGGCTCTCCGACGAGGCCGAGACGGGGGTCAACCTGGCCACCACCGAGGCGATCGGCGAATCCCAGATCACCGGCGGATGTTTGGGCATCACTGTGTTCGAGGGCACCGAGGAACACGTCCACAGCCGGCACGACGAAACCAGCGCACTGCTGACGGCCCAGGGCGGAACCTCACTGGGCGAAGGACCGGCGCAGGCCTGGGAACGCGGCCGCTTCGGCGCGCCGTACCTGCGCGATTCGCTGCTCGCCGCCGGCGCGCTGTGCGAAACGCTGGAGACCGCCACCGACTGGTCGAACATTCCCGCCCTGAAAGCCGCCGTGACTCAAGCACTTACCGGCGCACTCGCCGAGACGGGCTCGCCGGCTCTGGTGATGTGCCACATCTCGCACGTCTATCCCACCGGCGCGTCGTTGTACTTCACCGTCGTCGCCGGCCAGCGGGGCAATCCGGTCGAGCAATGGAAAGCCGCCAAAAAGGCCGCGTCGGATGCCATCATGGCCACCGGCGGGACCATCACCCACCACCATGCGGTCGGCATCGACCATCGGCCGTGGATGCGCGACGAGATAGGCGAACTGGGAGTGCAGGTGCTACGCGCGGTCAAGGCGACATTGGATCCAGCCGGAATCCTCAATCCCGGCAAGCTGATTCCGTGACATCACTGCGCCGCCGCGAAATCGGCAAGGTGATCGCGCTGACCAACCCGGTGTCGGGGCACGGCGCCGCGGTACGCGCCGCCCAACTCGCGATCGCGCGGCTACACCGGCGGGGTGTGGAGGTCGTCGAAATAATCGGTGACGACGCGCAAGACGCGCGCCATCTCGTCGGCGCGGCTATGGAGAAGGGCACCGACGCGGTGATGGTGACCGGCGGCGACGGCGTCGTTTCCAACGCCCTGCAGGTGATGGCCGGCACCGACATTCCGTTGGGCGTGATCCCGGCCGGCACCGGCAACGACCACGCGCGCGAATTCGGCATCCCCACCAAGGACGCGGAGGCCGCCGCGGACATCGTCATCGACGGCTGCACGGAATCCATTGACCTGGGCCTGATTCGGGACGACAGCGGCGCCGAAAAGTGGTTCGGCACCGTGGCGGCCACCGGCTTCGACTCGCTGGTCACCGATCGCGCCAACCGGATGAGCTGGCCGCATGGGCGGCTGCGGTATTACGTCGCGATGCTCGCCGAACTGTCTCAATTGCGGCTCTTGCCATTTCGCTTGGTGCTGGACGGCACCCAGGAGCTCGACGCCGACATCACGCTGGCCGCCTTCGGCAACACCCGCAGCTACGGCGGGGGGATGCAGATCTGCCCGGGGGCTGATTACACCGACGGCCTGTTGGACATCACGATGGTGCACGAGGCGTCCCGCACCAAACTGGTCCGCCTGTTTCCCACCGTGATGAAGGGGACCCACGTCCAGCTCGACGAGGTGAGCACGGCGCGGGCCAAGTCCATTCGCGTCGAGTGCCCCGGCATCAACGTCTACGCCGACGGCGACTTCGCCTGCGCGCTACCGGCCGAGATCTCGGTGGTGCCGGGCGCTCTGCAGATTCTGCGCCCGGCCAAGCGATAGGGCCGGTCTCTGGGGACCATTAGCGCGTGCTCGAACACGCTAGCGGATGTGCTAGCGCTTTCCAGAGTCGTCCAGTGCTTCGGAGAGAGGCGGCGTGAACCGGCCCGCCGGTCGACTAGCCGACCCCCCGGCTGAGCCAGGTCACCTCGCCGACGTCGCCGCCGTCGCGATAGGCCTCGAGCGCCTCATCCCAGGCGGTGCCCAGCACCGAGTCCAATTCGGCGGCCAGGGTGTCGGCGCCCTGGGCCATCATCGACCGCAGCCGCATCTCCCCGACCATGACGTCGCCGTTGGCACTCATCACCCCGCTCCACAGGCCGAGTTGCGGGGTGTGACTGAATCGGTGGCCGTCGACGCCGGGGCTGGGGTCCTCGGTGACCTCGAAGCGCAGCACGGACCAGGACCGCAGCGCGTTGGCCAGCTTGGCGCCGGTGCCCACCGGCCCGACCCAGTTGGTGACCGCGCGCAGCTGACCGGGCATCGCCGGCTGGGGCGTCCAGGTCAGATTCGCCTTGGCACCCAGGGTCGACGACAACGCCCACTCGACATGCGGGCAAACCGCCGCGGGCGAAGCGTGCACGTACACCACGCCAGTCGTCACGTCGGCGAATTGATTCGACGCTCGCATTTCCTGCTCCTTCGGTTCCACGAGGGACGTCTTCCCCAACGACCTGCGGACCCGGCAAAACAGGGCAGCTTGTGCGAAATCTTCGATTTTTTATGTGTCCTGCGTGTCTATTGTGCCTTGTGATACCCCTGTTGCGCTAGTGTGCATTTCCCACTAGCTGTAATCGGCTAGCACGGCGTCGGAAAGCGCCGGCCACGGCCGCAGCGCCCAGTCCCCGAAATCGCGGTCCGTGAGCACCACCAGCGCCAGCCCTTTTTCGGGATCTGCCCAGATGAAACCGCCTGCTTGGCCGAAATGGCCGTACGTTCGCGCCGAATTGTTCGCACCCGTCCAGTGCGGTGATTTCGTGTCCCGGAGCTCGAAACCCAGGCCCCAATCGTTGGGCCGTTGCACTCCGTAACCGGGCAGAACGCCGTCCAGACCGGGAAACTGCACCGTGGTCGCCTCGGTGTGCAGGCTTTCAGAGACCGTCACCGGCCGCAGCAGGTCCCCCGCGAACGCCGCCAGATCAGCCACCGTCGACCTCGCCCCGAAACCCGCGGCCACCGCACCGCCTTCCAGCTGGGTGGCCGCCATACCCAGCGGTTCGCACACCGCCTCGGTCAGGTAGCGCGCAAACTCGATGCCGGTCTCTTGCTGCACCGTCTGACCCAGCACCGTGAAGCCCTGGTTGGAGTAGATGCGGCGGGTTCCCGGTGCGGCCAGCACCTGCTCGGAGTGCATCGACAGGCCCGACGTATGGGCCAGCAGGTGGCGGACGGTCGCGCCGGGCGGCCCGGCGGCCGTGTCGAGGTCGAGCGCACCTTCCTCGATGGCGACCTGCACGGCCCGCGCGGCCAGCGGCTTGGTCACCGAGGCCAGCTCGAACACCCGCCCGGTGTCGCCGTGACTGGCCAGCACGCCGCCGGGCCCGATCACCGCGGCGGCGGCGGCCTCGACCGGCCAGTCGGCAAGAGCGTCGAGGGCCGCCATCACTTCCTGGCGATGTAGTAGTTGTTGATCGGGTCCGACTCGATCTCGGCCACCCGCACGTCGTCGAAGCCGGCGTCGCCCAGCATCGAGACGGCCAGTTGGGTGCCCCAGGCCGTGCCCAGCCCGGCGCCGTCCAGCGCCAGCGACACCGTCATGCAGTGCATCAACGACGTCGTGTACAGGTAGGTGCTCATCGGAACGCCGATGTTCTCCTCGAGCCGGCTCGACGCCTTGATGTCGGCCATCAGCAGCACCCCGCCGGGCCGCAGCGCCCGGTAGATGTTTTCCAGGACGCGCGCCGGCTGCGCCTGATCGTGGATGGCGTCGAAGACGGTGATGACGTCGTAGGCGTCTTTTTTTGACGCCATGTCCAAATCAGCGAGATTGTGGCTTTCGAAGGCGGCGTTGGCCAGCCCCCGCTCGGCGGCCTCCCGAATCCCGGTGGCGATGGCCTGCTCGGAAAAGTCGATGCCGGTGAAGCGGCTGGCCGGAAACGCTTGTGCCATCACGTTGATGGCGTGTCCGCTGCCGCAGCCGAAATCGGCCACGTCGGCTCCGGCGCGCAGCCGCGGCACCAGGCCGTCCACCAGCGGCAGCACCACGTCGACCAACGCGGTGTCGTACACCACGCCGCTCTGCTCGGCCATCAACGCGTGGAAGCGCGGGAATTCGCTGTACGGCAGCCCGCCGCCGGCACGGAAGCACCCGATGATCTTCTGTTCGACCTCGGCGAGCACCGGGACGAGCAGGGTGACCAGGGCCAGATTGTCCGGTCCGGCGGCGCGGGTCAGCACGGCGGCGCGCTGGGCGGGCAACGAGTAGCTGGCCGTGGCGGGGTCGTACTCGACGACGCGTCCGGTCGTCATGCCGGCCAGCCACTCTCGGACGTAGCGTTCGTTGAGCCCGGCGGCGTCGGCGATCTGCGCACTGGTGGCGGGCGCCATGCCGGCCATCGTGTCCAGCAGACCGGTCTGATGGCCGATGCTGAGCAACAACGTCAGGCTGGCGCCGTCGATTGCCGCGGTTATTCTTTCGGTGAATTCTTCGGTGGTTTCCAAAGCCGTCACGCCCACGGACGCTACACCCGGTTCATGGGTGGACAACCCGCCGAGAGATGTATGGCGACGAACCCCTAGGTTGGAGCCCATGAGTCAGACAGTGCGCGGCGTGATTTCACGCAAGAAGGGCGAACCCGTCGAATTGGTGGACATCGTCGTCCCGGATCCCGGACCCGGTGAGGCCCTGGTCGACGTCATCGCCTGCGGGGTGTGCCACACCGACCTGACCTACCGCGAGGGCGGCATCAACGACGAATATCCGTTCCTGCTCGGCCACGAGGCCGCCGGCCGGGTGGAGGCTGTCGGGCCGGACGTGACCGCCGTCGCGCCGGGCGACTTCGTGATCCTGAACTGGCGCGCGGTGTGTGGGCAGTGCCGGGCTTGCAAGCGCGGCAGGCCGCACCTGTGCTTCGACACCTTCAACGCCACCCAGAAGATGACGCTGACCGACGGCACCGAGCTGACGCCCGCGCTGGGCATCGGCGCGTTCGCCGACAAGACGCTGGTGGCCGCCGGCCAGTGCACCAAGGTCAATCCCGAGGCCGACCCCGCCGTGGCGGGCCTGCTGGGCTGCGGTGTGATGGCCGGGCTGGGCGCGGCGATCAACACCGGCGCGGTCACCCGCGACGACACCGTCGCCGTGATCGGTTGTGGCGGTGTGGGCGACGCCGCGATCGCCGGCGCCGCGCTGGTGGGCGCCCGGCGGATCATCGCCGTGGACACCGATAACACCAAACTGGACTGGGCTCGCAAGTTCGGTGCCACGCACACCGTCAACGCCCGCGAGCTGGACCCCGAAAAGGACCTGGTCAAGACCATCCAGGACCTCACCGACGGATTCGGCGCCAACGTGGTGATCGACGCGGTGGGCCGGCCCGAAACCTGGAAGCAGGCCTTCTACGCCCGTGACCTGGCCGGAACCGTTGTGCTGGTTGGGGTTCCGACGCCCGACATGCGCCTGGACATGCCGCTGGTGGACTTCTTCAGCCACGGCGGGGCGCTGAAGTCGTCGTGGTACGGCGACTGCCTGCCCGAGCGCGACTTCCCGACGTTGATCGACCTGTATCTGCAAGGCCGGCTCCCCCTCGAGCAGTTCGTCTCCGAGCGCATCGGGCTCGGCGACATCGAGGAGGCGTTCCACAAGATGCACGGCGGCGAGGTGCTCCGCTCGGTGGTGGTGCTCTGATGGCGGGCATCGAGCGGCTGGTCACCCACGGCACCTTCGAACTCGACGGCGGCAGTTGGGAAGTCGACAACAACATCTGGATCGTCGGCGACGACTCCGACGTCGTGGTGTTCGACGCCGCGCATTCCGCCGAGCCGATCTTGGCCGCCGTCGGCAACCGTAACGTGGTCGCGGTGGTGTGCACCCACGGCCACAACGACCACGTCACCGTGGCGCCCGAACTGGGCGCCGCGCTGGACGCACCGGTGCTGCTCCACCCCGGCGACGACGTGCTCTGGCGAATGACGCACCCGGACAAGGACTTTCGGCTGATCGCCGACGGTGACACGCTCGATGTCGCGGGCACCGAGCTGCTGGCGCTGCACACGCCGGGGCACTCCCCCGGATCGGTGTGCTGGTATGCCCCGGAACTGGGCCCCGAAGGCGTGGTGTTCAGCGGGGACACCCTGTTCTCCGGCGGCCCGGGCGCGACCGGGCGCTCCTATTCGGATTTCGGAACGATCCTGCAGTCGATCTCCGGTCGGCTCGGTACGTTGCCCGGCGACACGGTCGTGCACACCGGCCATGGCGACAGCACCACCATCGGCGACGAAATCGTGCACTACGAAGAATGGGTGGCCCGCGGCCACTGATCCTTCGCCGAACTGAGCACCGGCTCGGCCATTATCGTTGATTCATGCCGCCCGAAGCCCGGATGCCCGAATCGAGCATTGTGGTGCGGCCCGAGCCTTCCTACACCGAGGCATCGCGGTTGCGCGCCGCCGGGTTGGCGCAGGCGATCGCGGTGTTCGAGCGGGCCGCCGAACAGGTGGCGCTGCCCAAGCCTCCGCAGCCGATCGTCATCGCCGACTATGGCGCGGCCAACGGCCACAATTCGCTGAGACCGCTGTCGGCCGGCATCGCCGTGCTGCGCCGGCGCACGCGACACGACCACGCAATCCTGGTGGCGCACACCGACGTACCGGGCAACGACTTCGCGGCGCTGTTCGAGACGGTGGCCGACGACCCGGAGAGCTACCTGCACTCCGATACGGCGACGTTCACCTCCGCGGTCGGCCGGTCGTTCTACGACCAGATCGTGCCGTCCAAGACGGTCAACCTGGGCTGGACGTCTTGGGCAACCCAGTGGCTGAGCCGAACCCCCTGCGAGGTGCACGATCACGTGCACGTCTCGCGCAGCACAGACGACGCGGCGCAAGCGGCCTACGCCGACCAGGCCGCGCTGGACTGGCACAACTTCGTCGCGTTCCGCGGGCGCGAGCTGGCTCCCGAGGGCCGGTTGGTGGCGTTGATGCTGGCGGCCGACGAGGACGGGTCGGCGGGTTTCGCCCCACTGCTCGATGCCCTCGTCGCGGCGCTCGCTGATCTGGTGCGCGACGGCCTGCTGCACTCGGATGAAGTGCGGCGCATGACGATTCCCACGTTCGCTCGCGCCGAGAAGGACTTCCGCGCCCCGTTCGCGCCGAAGGGACGGTTCGAGGGCCTGATGATCGAGCACCTCGAGATGTTCAACGCCGAGGATCGGTTCTGGGCTCGCTACCAGGTGGACCACGACGCCGAGGCGTTCGGTGCGCAGTGGGCGGCCTTCGCGCGGTCCGCGCTGTCCGGATCGCTGGTGACCGCACTCGACGGTGGGAGCCACGACGAGCGGGCCGGCCATTTCGTCGAGCAGTTGGAGTGCGCGGTCGCCGAGCGCCTGTCAAGCGCACCCGAGCCGATGCGGATCCCGCAGGCCTTGGTCGTGCTGGTCAAGCGCGACGCCGCGCGTTCATGAGAGTTTCGGCACAACCACGCAGCGGGTAACCCCCTGCAATCGTCGAACCTGCGACCGCAAGGGGGTAGACGCATGAGCGTGCAGGACGATAAATCGACCGACCAGCAGGACGATAAGTCAACTGATCAAGACGATAGGCATCAGGACGATAGGCAATCGGGTCGAGCCGCAGAAGCTGATCAGACTAATCAAGGGGATGATGAGCAGAAGCTGACCGAGAAGCCCGAGCCTGACGAGGACGACAAAAAAGAGGCCGCCAAGATGATGGAGGCCTATAAGGACAAACCCACGATCGTGCTGCCCGGCACCGGCGGAAGCGTGTCCGGCACGGCGGTCAACGACTGGCTCGACGACGACGGCAATCCCAGGCACGAGGAGCCCGAGGGCGGGGATTCGGGCGAGGGCTCGCAGGCCAAGACCGAGGGCGACGAGGGACGCGACGAGCAGGCGCTGAAGGATCAGATCGAGAAGGATAAGAAGCTCAACGAGGTCCTCAAAGAGGCCGCCGCCGCGGAGAACAAGGGCGAAAAGGATTGAGCTAGGCCCGAATTCCCGATCGCAGGCCTAGATCGCAGGCCTAGTGACCGGGTATGGGGCCCAGCGCCGTGATGCCGAGGTTGCCCTCGATTTCCTGAATGATCTGGTTGACCCGGTCGAGCCCGGGAATCGGTTGGTTGACGCCTGGAATGGGTGGCACCTCGGGCGGGGTCGCCACCCGGCGCGGAGCTGGCGGTGGTGCCGCCTGGGGAGTCGCCCGCGGTGTGGTGGTCATCGGTGTCTCGGTCTCGGCGGGCGGGTTGGTATCCGAGGTTGACGGCACCGGAACGTCCGGTGGCGGCGGTGCCGGCGCCGCGGTGGCGCTGTTGGAAGCCGGCGGCGGGGCCGCCGGCGTGGTGCTGACCGCCGGCGCCGGCGTGGTGGCCGATTTGTTCTGCGAACCCAGCCCGATCGCCACCGCGGTGCCCACCAGCAGCACGGCCGCGACGGTGATCAGGATCGCCGCCGCCGGCAGTAGATGCCAGCGGGACAACAGACCCTTGCGCTTGGGCGTCTCGGCTGCGGCGTCAGGCGTAGCCGGAGTCGGTGAGTCGGTCGGCGGATAGTCGGCGGCGATGGCGGCGTTGACCCGCGAGTTGTGACCGGTGGCCGACCAGGCCCGTGCCATCTCCGCCTGCGTCGGCTCGGCCGGCGGCGCGGGCGAGGTCGCGGTCGCTTCGGGGCGGGGGTCCGGCCGCACGGCTGCCCGGGCCGTGGCCGCGGCGGGCACGGCGGGCGCCGAAAGTGTCGCGCCCGCTTCGCCGGGACCTTGGGCCACTCGCAGCGCGGCTCCGACGGCGGCCGCCAGTTGCGGGCGTGGCGTCGTCGCGACGGGAACGCGGAAGTGGCGCGACAGCGTGGTGGTGACGGTCGGCAGGTTGGCCCCGCCACCCGTCGAGACGATGGCGACGAGGTCACGAATCCCGTTGTGCGCCAACGTTTGGTCCAACACCGCGATCATGCGGTTCAGCGAGGGCCGGATCGCGTCGTCAAGTTCGTGCCGCCCGATCCGGATTTCGCCGCGCGTCCCGGTCAGCCCGTCGGTCAGCGTGGCCGTCGTGCGCGAGGACAGCTGTTCCTTGGCAACCCGGCATGCGCTGCGCAGCCGGCTCAGCGAGCCGATCGCCGCGCCGCCGGTGGGGAACGCCCCGGTGGTCGGCATGTTGGCGATCACCACGCTCAGCAGCGCCTGATCCATCAGGTCGCCGGAGAAATCGGGGTGCCGAACGGTCGGGGCAAACGCGTGGTAGTCACCGTCGGCGTGCAGCAACGTGATGTTGGTGCCGCTGCCGCCGAAATCGCACACCGCTACGGTGCCGCTCGGCGGTATGCCCGGGTTGGTCCGCACGGCGAGCAGCGTTGCGGCGGCGTCGGGGATCAGCAGGATGGGACGCGGCCGTTGCGACCATTCCGGAATTTCACCTAGCGCCGCGCCGAGGGCATCCACCGCGTGCGATTGCCAGTGCGCCGGATAGGTGACCGCGATGTTGTCGGGCAGGGGGCGTCCGTCGGTGGCGGCGTACGCGAGCGCGCGCAACCCGTCGGCGACCAACACCTCGCTGCGGTACACCGAGCCATCGGCCGCCACGACTGGGCGCGGGTCGCCGACGCGGTTGACGAAGCCGGTGATCACCACACCGGGACCCTGCAGTCTGGGGTTCTCCGCGGGGATGCCGATCTCGGCGGGACGATCCGGATACTGCGTCAGGACGGGCTTGCGGGTGAAGGCGTTGTCGGTGGTCACCGCCGCCAAGTTGGTGGCGCCGATCGACAAGCCCAGCGCGGTCCCGACTCCATCGACCATGTGAATCCCCGTATCCGCAGCACCAGCTCGCATCGGCTAGCCGTTATTGTGCCGCCATTACCTGTATTGCGGGTCAGCGGCGGCTATGCGCCCGCTGTGCGACGGTCACCGGATGCTGCCTTCGCCGGCGATCAGCGGCAGGTCGAGCGGGGTGACCCAGCCCGGCCCCAAGTCGTTGACCGCGGGCACGGCATTAAGTGCCCGCAGCCCGGTGGCCAGGCATCCGGCCGCGGCCGCGTCGCGGCCCGAGCCGTCGGTGAACCGGAACGCGGTCTCCTGGAAGATGCTCGGGGTCCCCTCGATGTCGACCCGGTAGACGTCGTTGTCGTGACCCGTCGGCCAGTCGGGGGCCGCGTCCAAGCCGATCCGGTTGACGTGTTCGAGCTGGATTCGGGTCTCGCCCTTGTAGACACCGTTGATGGTGAACCGCACCGCGGCCACGTGCCCGGGCTTGATGACGCCCCTCGCGGAGTTGCGCTCCGTGGGCGTCACCCACTTGTCCCAGGTGGTGGTGATTTCGTCGAGCATGATGCCGGCGGCGTGCGCGATCATCGGGACGGTGGCGCCCCACGCGAAGATCAACATGTCGCGGTCTTCCAGCATCGGCTTGAATTCGGGCTCGCGGCCGATGCCCATCTCGAATTCGTAGTCGCCCTCGTAGTTGGTGTAGTCCAGCAGCTCGGAGGCCCGGACCCGGCGCACCTCGGAACACAACCCCATCAACGTCATGGGAAACAGGTCGTTGGCGAATCCGGGGTCGATGCCGGTGGTGAAGCACGACGACTCCCCCAGCTCGCAGGCCTCGGTGATGGGCTGGATCCAGTTCGGCGGGTTGAGATGCATGGTCGGCCACACCCACGGGGTCATCGCCGTCGAACAGACGTCGATGCCGGCCCGCAGGAACCGGGTGATCAGCGAGATGTTCTCCTTGGCGTGCATGGCCGTCGGGCCGTAGTGCACCAGCGCGTCGGGTTTCAGGGCGATCAGGGCGTCGACGTCGTCGGTGGCGGTGATGCCGACGGGCTCGGGTAGCCCGCAGATCTCGCCGACGTCGCGGCCGACCTTGTTGGGGTTGCTGACGCCGACGCCGACCAACTCGAACAGCGGGTGTTTGACGATCTCGGCGATCACCATCTTGCCGACGAAGCCGGTTCCGTACACCACCACACGCTTTGAGCCGTGTTCTGCCATGTTCTGCCGCCACCTTTCCGCGCACCAGCCCCCGCTTCGGGCTTCACCATAAGCTTCCCTACCGTCGCTCGTGGTGACACGATGCAATTCATGACGAAGCACCTCGCCGGACCTTCGGTCCTGTTGGCCGTCGGTTTCGGATTCGCGAATGCATGCGGCATGGCCCATGCCCTGCCCCAGATGCCCAAGGTCCGCTACGAGGTCAACGGGCCGGCGGTCGCCGAATTCATCTACTACCAAACCGACAACGGGCAGCTGCACCAGGTGAATGCGCCGCTGCCGTGGTCGACGGAGTTCACCGGTTATGGCGGTGAGGTGTTCACCGTCAGCGCCCAGGGGCCGGGACCCATCTCCTGCAAGATCCTGCTCGACGGCAACGTGGTGAGCGCCGCGACGGCAACGACGGGCGCACCCGCTCGAACCATCTGTACGCACTGACCCAGCACTCGTTTTCACGACGAAGGAGGTCCTGGTGAGCCTCAAGACGGGTCCCGAGAAGGCTCTTGCCCCGCGGACGAACGGGGCGCCCCCGCCCGACATTCCGCTCGCCGATATCCATCTGGAGTCGTTGGCCTTCTGGGAGTTGGACGACGACTTTCGCGACGGCGCGTTTGCGACGCTGCGCCGCGAGGCGCCGATCTCGTTCTGGCCCGCGGTCGAGTACGAGGGCTTCGAACCGGGCGACGGGCATTGGGCGCTGACCAAACATGACGACGTGCATTTCGCGAGCCGCCATCCCGACATCTTCAGCTCCAGCCCCAACATCACGATCAACGACAACACCCCGGAGATCAGCGAATACTTCGGCTCGATGATCGTGCTCGACGATCCCCGCCACCAGCGGCTGCGCTCGATCGTCAGCCGCGCGTTCACCCCGAAAGTGGTGGCCCGCATCGAGGCCTCGGTCCGCGAGCGGGCCCGGCGGCTGGTTGCGTCGCTGATCGCCAATCATCCCGACGGGGAGGCCGAACTGGTCAGCGAGCTCGCCGGCCCGCTGCCGTTGCAGGTCATCTGCGACATGATGGGCATCCCCGAACAGGACCATCAACGCATATTCCACTGGACCAACGTCATTCTCGGGTTCGGCGACCCGGACCTGGCCACCGATTTCGAGGAATTCCTTCAGGTGTCGATGGACATCGGCGCCTACGCCAGCGCGCTGGCCGAGGACCGGCGGTCCAATCACCACGACGATCTGACCACCAGCCTGGTGGAAGCCGAGGTCGACGGGGAACGCCTGTCGTCCACCGAAATCGCGTCGTTCTTCATCCTGCTGGTGGTGGCCGGCAACGAGACGACGCGCAACGCGATCAGCCACGGCGTGCTGGCGTTGTCGCGCTATCCCGCCGAGCGGCAGAAGTGGTGGTCCAACTTCGATCGCCTGACCCCGACCGCCGTCGAGGAGATCGTGCGGTGGGCCTCCCCGGTGGTGTACATGCGACGCACCCTGACCCGCGACTTCAAACTCAGCGGCACCAAAATGAAGGCCGGCGATAAGGCCACGCTGTGGTACAACTCGGCCAATCGCGACGAGTCGACGTTCGAGAATCCCTGGGTTTTCGACGTGGCGCGCACGCCCAATCCGCACTTCGGCTTCGGCGGTGGCGGTGCCCATTTCTGCCTGGGCGCCAATCTGGCTCGCCGTGAGATCAGGGTCGTCTTCGACGAATTGCGGCGCGAGATACCGGACATCGTCGCGACGGACGAGCCCGCACGGCTGTTGTCGCAGTTCATCCACGGCATCAAATCGCTGCCGGTGGCGTGGACACCGCCGCGGTAGACCCACACCGAGTTGGCCTCTGCCCCAAGGCAATATCACCTTGACCAAAGCGATAGCGCATGCGCTATCAGTTCGGGGCTTACGCTGATCGGCGTGACCATTCCCGCGTTTCCCGCCCCTGAGGTGCTGGCCGCCCGCCAGAAACTCGTGCTCGACCACTTCCACGACGAGGTCCGTCACGCCTGGGATGACGTCTTGTCGACCTTCCCGCATCCGCGTTACGAGCTGATCCCCCAGATGCTGGTGCACGACGGCGATGCGGCGGTGCGCGAGTACTACGCTTACACGCGGACCGCATTTCCCGACCAGGACCACGAAATCATCGCGCTGCGCCACAGCGCCGACGCGGTGATCGTGGAGTTCTGGCTGATGGGCACGCACCGGGGTTATCTGGGCAGGGTGCCGCCCACCGGTAGCCGGTTCCGGGTCCGCATGACCGCGTACTTCGTTTTCGACGACACCGAAACGCTTGTCTGCGAACGCATTTACTTCGACACGTTGACCATGATCAAGCAGCTCCTGGGCGGTCTGGACATGAAGAAGCCAGCGAATTGGTGGCTGGGCGCGCGGTGCCTGCGCGGATTCCTGTCGATGTCGTCGGAAAAACCGGACCCGGCGCTGACCAATACGCCCTAAACTCCACCGCTAAGGGATGGGGCAAAGGAGGCCGCGATGCGGATTTCACGCCTTCACACGATGTTCGGGCTGACCGCCGTGGCAATGCTGGGTTCGTGCGCCATGGCCGCCGCCACCCCCTTGCAGCCGGGCTCGCATACCGAGAAGTGGATCGACCTGCAGGCCGGTGAATGCGTCGCCGACCTGCCGCCGGCCGACGGGAGCCGCGTCAACGTCACCGTAGTCGACTGTGCGACAGCGCATTTAGCCGAGGTGTATCTGCGCGCTCCGATGGCCGTCGACGCCGCAATCGCCACCGTAGCCAACCGCGATTGCGCGGCCGGGTTAGCCCCGTATACCGGCCAACCCGCTGCCAGTAGCCGGTTTTCGATCACCTATCTCATCGACTCGAATCAAGACCGCACCGGCGCCAACCCCACCCCGAGCACCGTCATCTGCCTGTTGCAATCCGCCAACGGACAACCGTTGATCGGATCCGCGCACCACTGAGGGCTAGGCGATCACGTAGTCGCTGAGTGGGAAGGCTCCGGCCTCGCGCACCGAGTTGAGTGTCGACGTCGGCCGCAGCAGCGACGCCTCACCGCTGGGACTGAAGTAGTACGAACGCGACGTCGCGCAGTTTCCGGCGTAGAACACCGAATTGTCCAGCCGCTTGGTCATCCGTTCCATGAATCGGTCGGTGGCTTCTTCGGTCACCTCGAAGGTCGTCGCACCGCGACGCTTGACCTCGCCGAGCAACCTGTCCATGTGCCGCATCTGGTATTCGATGGTGTGGAAGAAGGAGAGTCCGGAGAAGGCGAACGGGCTTGCCAGTCCCAGGTAGTTCGGGAAGTAGGGCATGGAGACGCCCTGATAGGACTGGAACCTGGTCTCTCGCCACCACTTGCCCAGATTGCGGCCCTTGCGGCCGACCACCTCGATGGCCGGGAAGTTGGCCTCCCACAGATCAAAACCGGTCGCCAGGACCAGGGTGTCGATGACCGTCTTGCGCCCGTCGGTGGACACGATGCCGTCGGGCTCGATCCGCTCGATCGAGGTGGTCTCCAGGTGCACGTGCGGCTTGGTGAACACGCGGTAGAAGCTGTTGGAGAAGGTGGGCCGCTTGCAACCGAGGTCATAGTCCGGCGTCAGCTTGGCTCGCAGTTCCTTGTCCCGGATCCACCGGAATCGACTGATCTTGGCCAAATCGGAGGCCGAGATGTTCCCCCTCCCCCGCGACTCCCGAAAGTGCAGCGCCCCCACCACCATGATGATCTCGAGGATGACGTCGCTCACCCACCGAAGCGCCCGCTGCGCAGCCGGCACCCGCGCAAATAGGCGCCGCACCGCCGGGGAGAACTCGAAGTCGAACTTGGGTATCACGTGGGTCGCGGTGCGCTGGTAGACGGTCAGCTCTGCGGCTTCTTTGGCCAGCTCCGGAATGACCTGTACCGCGGACGCGCCGGTCCCGATGACCGCGACACGCCGTCCTTCATAGCGGTAGTCGTGGTCCCAGGCGGTGGTGTGGACCACCTTGCCTGCAAAGCGCGCGATGCCCGGGATGTCCGGCATGCGGGGCTGGGACAGGAACCCGGTAGCCGTGATCAGGAAACGGGTCGTCAGCGTTTCGCCGCCGGCCAGCGCCACCCGCCACACCGCGGCGTCCTCATCCCACTGGGCGCCTTCCACCGTCGTGCTGAAACGCATGTGACGGCGCACGTCGTATTTGTCGGCGACGTCCACCGCGTACTGCTTGACCTCAGCCCCGGGCGCAAACAGCCGTGACCAGTCCGGCTTGGGTTCGAACCAGTACGAGTAAGTGGTCGACGGGATATCGACGGCGATGCCCGGGTAGTGGTTGACGTGCCAGGTGCCACCCAAGTCGTCCTCGCGCTCGAGGATGACGAAGTTGTCAAACCCGAGGCGCTTGAGCTGAATAGCGGCACCGATGCCGCCGAAACCCGCACCTACGATGATTGCGTCGAAACGGTCCGTGTCCACAGCGTTGCTCCGTACCTGTTTCCGTACTTAACGAATCATAAGCTTTCCCTAAGATACGTAACTCTAATAGGCCGCCACGCCGCACGCATCCGAGCTTTGCCGGTATGTGACCTTGCCGACACATCCGCGGTAACTCATCGACGGGTCTATCAGAACGGGAAATACGGCCGTCAACTGCGTAAACGGCCGCACCGCCAGCGATTACGCGACGGCGGGTCGCAATCGATGCCAGCGACTTAGCTCAGGGCGAAACCCTGGCGACTATCGGTTTCTTATCATGTGGCCGGTCCGGCCGCAGCTGTTCCCTGCAGCTGACCCAGGAACTCGTGGCATCGCCTGGCGCGCTCGGAGTCCTGAGCCATCACGTCGCTGAAGAAGGACGCGACGTCATCCAAGCCGGCATTCTTCGCGTCTCGCACATATTGGCCGTAATCGTGCCCGGCCTTCAGCGAGTGGTATTGAATCGAAATGAGATCGAAGGTTACGTCGTCGAAACCCGTTTCACCCGTTGCCATGTCGTCACCTCTCAGAGAGTGAGTGCCGAATCTGGTACTCGCACGTGACCGGCTACCCTGAATGGACAACACCAAACGACCGCTTAAAGTGTTTTTTGTAGGCAACCCGACTGCGCAATGGTGGCGTCGGTTCGATCGCGGCGACGCCGCCGCTATCCACCCCTGTCGCTGCGCTCCGGTACATAGGAAATCAGCACGAAATGGTTGGCAAGTTGACAGTTTTGGGAGGGGCTTGCATGGGCACTTTCGACGCCATGATCGCACGTCGCATCGTTCGCACTCTTGGTTCCGCAGTAGTTCTCGCAGCGTCGGGCGTGGCCGTTTCGGCCGTGTCCGCCTCCGTTATCCCCTCCGCGTCGGCCCAGTGTCCGGACGTGCAAGTGGTGTTCGCCCGCGGCACCGGTGAAGCACCGGGCGTGGGCCCCACCGGCCAGGCCTTCGTCGACGCCCTGCACCAGCGCGTGGGCGGACGGTCCTTCGACGTCTACCCCGTCAACTACCCCGCCAGCGATCAGTGGGCGACCGGCATCGACGGCGTCAGAGACGCGGGCGCGCACGTGAATTCGATGGCCCATGACTGCCCCAACACCAAGATGGTGCTCGGCGGCTACTCGCAGGGCGCGGCCGTGATGGGCTTTGTCACCTCGGCCGCCGTGCCCGACGGCATCGACCCTAACACCGTGCCCAAGCCGCTGGCCCCCGACGTGGCCAACCACGTCTCCTCGGTGGTGCTGTTCGGCATGCCCAACGTGCGGGCGATGAACTTCCTCAACGAACCGCCCGTGGAAATCGGCCCGCTGTATCAGGACAAGACCATCAAGGTGTGCGCCACCGAGGACCCGGTCTGTTCCGACGGCCTCAACTTCGCCGCACACAACACCTACGCCGACGACGGCACGATGATCGACAAGGGAGTCGCCTTCGCCTCCAGCCACCTGGGCCTGGGTGGTCCGGCTCCGGTCGCGGCGCCTCCGGCCGGCTTCGGCGGCTGAGTAGCCGGCCGGCTAGCCGGGGATCCGGCCCAGGATCAGGTTCGTCAGGGCCATCGTGGCGTGCTCGCTCGGGCCGGGCCCGTCGCTGGCGCACGCGCCCGCCTGAACAAACACGTTGGCTTTCGCGGCTAACCCTTGGATGCAGAACATCCGGGTCGGCGTCTGCAGCACGTGCGCCATGGTGGTGACGCCGTTGCCGGCGTCGACGGGCGGCTCCATGGCCACCGGATACGTCTGGCCGTTCGGCCAGGTGGCATTCATCATCGCGCCGCCGCATCGACGAAGGATCGACAGCACCTTGTTCAGCTGAGCCTGCGCCGCCGCCGCGTCGTGAAACCTTGCGACCGTCTGACCAACACCCCACTGGTGATCGACGTCGTGGGAATCGGCGAAGCCCGACCCCGCGAACCCAGCGATGGCCGGTACGTCATAGGTCTCCGGAGATCCGGCCTCCATGACGGCCCAGCAATCCGTCCGGTCGATTCGGCCACGCCCCGGGTCGGGTGTCGGTTGGTGGACCGTCGCACCAGCCTCCATGGCCGGATCACCGGTGAAGTTTTTGATGTCCTCGAGATTCGCCAAGAGTCCGTCAACATCGGCTGGCGCGACGGTCGGCGCGGAAGGTTGCGTCGTGGTGGTGAGCTGCGCCGTGGTCGCGGGCGTCGCGGCCCGAGTCGCGTCGGGCAGCGTCGCGCGGACGATCACCGCGACCACCGCCGCGGTGATGAACACGTACGACAGCGTCACGCCCACCAGAGCGCGATCGCGGCCACGCTCGCCGGTGCGCCGCATCTGCGCCAATCCCAAGTGGCCCAGGATGAGACCGGCCGGGGCGAAGACGAACGCGAACACCACCGACAACGTCGCCAACACATTGACCTCAGCACGCGGCGGGCCCGGCGGTGGCGGCTGGTGTTGCGGGCCGGGCGGTGCGGCACCGAACGGGTTCGGGTGAAAGGGGCTGGCGCCAAAGGGATTTGACATGCGGCTAACCCGGGATTTTGTTGAGGATGAAGTTGGTGACCGCGAGGGCGGTTTGCCGGCTGCGGTCGGTATTGCTGGTGGCCCACACCCCTACGTCGATGACCACGTTGGTTTTAGCGGCGATCGCGCGGACACCGAAGACGCGAATCGGGGTGTCTGACACGTTGTCCATGGTCGTGATGCCGTTGCCCGCATCGGCGGGCAACGTCATGGAGGCCGGGTATGCCTTGCCGCTACTGCGTGTCTCATTGACCGTTAAGCCCCCGCATCGCTGCCAGATGGATCGCAGGTTGGCGAGCTGTGTCTGCGCCGCCGCGGCGTCGCGATACGCCGCGACCCCTTCCCCTACGCTCCATTGATTGAGGGGTTCGTTGGTGTCGAGGAAGTTGGACTCGGAATAGCCGCTGATGAGCGAAAGGTCGTAGACCGAGGGCTCGCCGGAACGAAACGCCCCGAAACACTCCGGTCGGTCGATCGTAGTCGCCTGCGGGTCGAGCGTGGGCCGATGGTATGTCGTATAGACCGTCAATGTCGGGTCGCCCGTGAACCTTTTGGCGTCGTCGAGAGTCGGCAGCAGCCCGTCGAGATCGGCCGGCGCGACGGTGGGCGGCGGTGGCTTCGTGGTGGTGGTTGGTGGCGCGGCTTGGATTGACCTCGCGTCAGGCATGACCGCCCCGACGATCAACGCAACCACCAATGCGGTGATGAACACATACGACAACGTCACCCCGACCAAGGCGCGGTCGCGACCACGCTGTGCGCTGTGGCGAATCTGCGCTAATGCCAAGTGGCCCAGGATGAGACCGGCCGGGGCGAAGACGAACGCGAACACCACCGAGAGCGTCGCCAACACGTTCGCCTCGTCGCGCGCCGGTGGGACCGGCGGTCGCGGCGGGTGTTGCGGACCTGGCGGACCTCCGAACGGGTTCGGTTGAAATGGGCTGGCGCCAAAAGGATTCGTCATGTGTTCAACTTGGAATCTTGTTGAGGATGAAGTTGGCGATGTCGAGTGCGGCCTGCTGGCCGCGGTCGGTGTCCACCAGTACGACATTGATGTCAACGACCACATTGTTTTTGGCGGCAATCGCTCGGTCGTTGCGCGACCGCAGCACCGGGCCCTGGGTGGTCAAAACCATGACGGTGATGCCGTTTCCGGCATCGGAGGGAACACCCATCGAGACCGCGACCGGCGCCGCCTGCTTGCCCGGAGGCGGAAGGATGTTCATCGTCGACCCGCCACATTTGCGCCATATCGACACCAGATTCGCCAGCTGCCGTTGCGCGGCCGGCGGGTCCCGGAAGGACATGAGCGCCTGCCCCGCTTCCTTGAGTGCGGGTATGTCGTGGTCGTCGACCAGCACCAACCCGTAGTAACCCACGAGGGCCTGCGTGTCGGAGTTCGGAGCGCCGCCCCCCATGACCGGCCAGCACTCGGGGCGATCCACCGACGCGCTGTCGGAATCCGGGCCTGGCCTGAACGTCGGTGGCAAGGCAACGAGGTTGGGGTCCCCGACGAACCTTTTGACGTCGTCGATCGTCGGCAGCAGCGCGGGCAGGCCCGTCGGGGTGACCATGGACGACGGCGGGGACGAGCCTGCACCGGTCGAGGCTGGCGCGCTGGTGCCTGACGCCGTCCGAGATGAGCCGTCGTCGGACTGGGTCGCCCACGCCACCACGCCCACCACCGTCAGCGTGATGACCGCATACGACAGCATCAAGCCGACGATCGCGCGATCACGCCCGCGTTCACCGGAACGGCGTATCTGCGCCAGGCCCAGGTGGCCCAGGACCGCTCCGGCGGGCGCGAAAACGAACGCGAACACGACCGATAACGTCGCGAAGACGTTGGCGCGCCGCCGCTGCGGTGGCGGCGCAGTGTAGATGGGCGGCCCCGGCGGCATTCCCCCGTATGGGACACCACCGTACGGGGTTTGGCCGAAGGCATTAGGGCCGAATGGATTCTGCGGTTGGTTCATCGATGGGTCCTGTCAGCCCGGGATTTTGCCGAGTGTGTAGTTGACAACGTCCACTGCCGCCTGGTGCGCGCGATCGACGGCGGCGGCGCTCGCCCGCACCTCGATGAACACATTGTTCTTGACGGCCATGGCCAACACAAAACGCACCGGCTGTCCCTGAGCATGGACATCGATGGTGCTAATGCCCCCACCGGAATCCGCAGGCACACCGACCGAAAACGACACGACTCGACCACTGTCGGCATAGGTCAATTTCACGGTCGAGCCGCCGCATCGCTGCCATACCGACCGCAGATCACCCAATTGCTTTTGCGCCGTAGCCGGATCCTGCATGGCAGCCACGGATTGCACGGATCCCCTTGGGCCGCCCGCACTCTGGAGGTCGAAAAATCCCGACATGGCGACACCCAGCGGGGTCACCGTGTAGGCGTCCGGGATGCCGATGGCGATCGTGGCCGCACATTCGGGCCGGTCATACGTCCCATCTTTGGGACTCAGCGGGGTGAGTTGGTGGACCGGATCCTCGCCCTTGAGATTCGGATCTCCGGCGATGTTCCTGACGTCGTCGAGGCTG
>NZ_LZKY01000417.1:0-41673 GCF_001673055.1 Mycobacterium sp. 1245801.1 | reverse complement strand
CGTGGCCGCCCGCGAATCCGATGGCGCGGTGTCCCGCTGGGCCGGGGGCTGCTCGACAATCAGGTGGGCGTTGGTGCCGCCCATGCCGAACGAGGACACCCCGGCCCGCCGCGGCCGATCCCCCGACGGCCACGCCGCCAGGGCGGTGTTGACTTGCAGCCCAAGATGATTCAGCCCGGCCTCGGGGTCGGTGTAGTTGAGGCTGGGCGGGATCGCGGCATGTTCGACCGCCAGGGCGGCCTTGAGCAGGCCCGCGATTCCCGCGGCGCTGCCGGCGTGACCGATGTTGGTCTTCACCGAACCGACCCGCACCGGATCGTGCGCGCGCCCGGCGAAGACCTCGCCCAGCGCCCGGGCTTCGATCGCGTCGCCGACCTTGGTCCCGGTGCCGTGCGCCTCGACGTAGTCGATGTCGCCGATGTCGAGGCCGGCGTCGGCGAGCGCGCGCCGGATCACGTCCGCTTCACTGCGCGCCGACGGGACGGTCTGGGCGGCTCCGCTGTGCCCGGCGTTGCCGACGGCACCGCCGCGAATGACGGCGTGAATGCGGTCGCCGTCGTCCAGGGCGGCCGCCAACGGCTTGAGCAGCACCAGTCCGCCGCCTTCACCGCGCACGTAGCCGTCGGCGCGACGATCGAAGGCGTAGGTGTGGCCCGACACCGATACCGCACCGAATTCCCGTTCCAGCATGGCGATTTCGTCGGACAGGTTGAGGTGGACGCCGCCCGCGACGGCCATCGTCGCCCGCCCGGTGCGCACGCTGTCGCAGCCGAGGTGCACCGCCACCAACGAGGACGACTGACCGGAGTCGACGGTCATGCTGGGTCCGCGCAACCCGAAGGCGTACGACACCCGGTTGGCGATCATCGCCCGGCTGATGCCGGTGAAGGTGTGGTGGTCCAGGTTGTCGGCGAGATCGCGCAGCGTCAGGGCCGCGTAGTCGTCCGTCATCGCCCCGAGGAACACCGAGACCTCTTGTCCCCGTATCTTTTCCGGCACCACGAACGCGTCCTCGAGCAGCTCCCAGGTCAATTCGAGGGCCAGGCGCTGCCGCGGATCCATCGCGGCCGCCTCACGCGGCGACAGGTTGAAGAAGTCCGCGTCGAATTCCCCGGCGTCCCCGCCCAATTGGGCGGCCTCACGCCCGTCACGGATCAGGCGCCAGAACGCGGACGGGTCGGGCGCGCCCGGAAACCTGCATGCCAGCCCGATGATCGCGACGTCTGTCGGAGGCAAGTCAGGGGCCGACTTCGTCGTCGAGAATGGCGAACAGCTGACTGTCGGTGGCGGTGGAGATGTCGTCGTCGAACGCGTGCTCGGGGTGTTCCAGCAGCGGTGCCGGTGCCGAGCCCGGCACCGTGTCCAGCAGGCCTTCCAGCCGGGCGACCAGTTGCTTCTTGTCGCCGGGACTGAGGTCGGGCTGATTGAGCAGCGCCTGCAGTTCGCGGGTGATCTCCTCGAAGCGGGCCGTCCGGTCGGGCGGGGTGGCGGCCGCCGCGCCGGGGCCGCCGGTGGCGAGCTGGGTGCCGAGGTGTTCGGCAAGCGCGGCCGGCGTGGGGTGATCGAAGATCAACGTGGGCGAAAGGGCAAGGCCGGTAGCGATTTTGAGCCGGTTGCGCAGCTCGACGGCGGTCAGCGAATCGAACCCGAGATCGCCGAACGCGTCGTCGGCGTGGACGTCCGCGGTGCTGTGACCCAATACCGTGGCCGCGTTGCTGCAGACCAGTTCCACCAGTTCGCTGTGCCGCTGCTCGGGCGACATGCCGCCCAGCCGCGCCCGCAGGCCGGTCAGGGACACCATGTCGGTGTGCTCCAGCATCCGGCGAGCCGGGCGAGCGGCCAGCTGGCTGAGCAGCGGCGGCAACGTGGCGCTGTGCTGCCCCAGCGCGCCCCGATCGAGTCTTGTGCCCACCACCATGGGGTGTTCGGCGAGCAACGCGGCGTCCAGCAGTTCCAGCGCTTGCCGGGTGGTCAACGCGCTCAGCCCGGCGCGGCTCATCCTGGCCTTGTCGCGCTCGCCGAGGTGTTGGGTCATCGCGGAGGATTCTTCCCACATTCCCCAGGCGACCGAGAGTCCCGCCAGCCCGTGAGCGTGGCGATGCGCCGCCAGCGCGTCGAGGAAGCTGTTGGCCGCCGCGTAGTTCCCTTGGCCAGGGGCGCCCACGATGCCCGCCATCGACGAAAACGCCACGAACGCCGACAGATCCAGGTCCCGGGTCAGCTCGTGCAGGTGCCAGGCCCCGTCGACCTTGGCCCGCAGCACGGTGTCCATGCGCGCCGCCGTCAGGGAGGCGATCACCGCGTCGTCGAGCACGCCCGCGGCGTGGAACACCGACCGCAACGGGTACCGCGCCGGCACCCGGGCCAGCAGGGCCGCGACGGCCGCCCGGTCGCCGACGTCACAGGCGACCACCGACACCGACGCTCCCGCGTCGCGCAGTTCGGCGGCCAGCGCGGTCATGCCGTCGGCGCGGTCACCGCTGCGGCTGACCAGCATCACGTGGGGCACCCGGTGCCGCTCGACCAGATGCCGTGCCACCGCCGAACCGGCCATGCCGGTCCCGCCGGTGATCAGCGCGGTGCCGCCGGCCAGCCCGGCGGGCCCGCCCGGCATGGTGAGCACGACCTTGCCGATGTGGCGGGCCTGGCTGACGAACCGGTAGGCGTCGGCGGCGCCGCGCGCATCAAACGCCTTGACGGGCAACGGCACCAGGACGCCGGCCGCGAACAACCTCAGCAATTCCGCCAGCATCTCGGCGATGCGGTCGGGGCCGGCCTCCATCAAATCGAACGCGCGGTACGTCACGCCGGGATGGGCCCGGGCGATGTCGTCCGGGTCGCGCAGATCGGTCTTGCCCATTTCGATGAAGCGACCGCCGGCGCCCAGCAGCCGCAGCGACGCATCGTTGAACTCCCCCGCCAGCGAGTTGAGCACCACGTCGACGCCCCCGGCGAACTGCTGCTCGAAGTCCAGCGTGCGCGAATCCGCGATGTGCGCATCGTCGAATCCCATGGCGCGCAGGGTGTCCCACTTACCGCGGCTGGCGGTCGCGTAGACCTCCGCCCCCCAGTGCCGGGCCAGTTGCACCGCGGCCATGCCCACCCCGCCGGTGGCGGCGTGCACCAGCACCCGCTGCCCGGCGCGCAGGCCGGCCAGCACCGACAGCCCGTAATAGGCCGTCAGGAACACCACCGGCACGGCCGCGGCCTGGGCCATCGACCAGCCGCGCGGCACCCGGGTCACCAATCGGCGGTCGACGGCCGCCTCCGAACCGGCCAGCCCGAAGATCCCCATGACCGCGTCCCCGACGGCCAAATCGGTGACGCCGGCGCCGAGTTCGGTGACGATCCCGGCGCCCTCCGCGCCCAGTTGGGCCGCACCCGGGTACATGCCCAGTGCCACCAGCACGTCGCGGAAGTTCACCCCGGCCGCGGCCACCGCCACCCGCACCTGGCCGGGCTCCAGTCGCGCGGGCGGATACTCCTGGACGGCGAGATCTTCGAGCGTCCCGGCGTCGCCGGCGGCCAGCCGCCACACCGCCGGCGGGTCGGGCAGCTGCAGCAGGGGCCGCCGGTCGGCCGGTTTCAGCCGGGCGCTGTAGGCCACCCCGTCGCGCACCACGACTTGTGGCTCGCCGCAACCGATCACGGCGGCGACATCGAGCGTTCCGTCGGTGTCGACCAGCACCACGCGACCGGGGTGTTCGGCCTGCGCCGAACGCGTCAACCCCCACACCGCCGCACCGGCCAGGTCCGTCACGTCCTCGGCCGCCAGTCCGACCGCGCCGCGAGTCTGCACCACCAGGACCCCGGCCGCCTCACCGGCCAGCCGACTTTGCAGCGCACCCAGGGCCTCGTGCGTCGCCGCATACACCGACGCCACCGCGCCGGCATCCGCCGCCGGTGGCTCCCAGACGGTGAAGTCCGCGCCGAGCCCGTTGCCCGGCAACGACATCGGCGACCACACCACGTCGAGCAGCTCACCGCTTCCCGAACGGGCGGCCACCGCCGCCGTCAACTGGTCGGCCGAGACGGCGCGCGTGACCAGCTCGCGCACCGACAGGACCGGTAGGCCGGACGAATCGGCCAGATCGATCGAGACGGCACCGGGACCGGCCGGCGCCAGCCTGACCCGCACCCGCGACGCGCCGGCCGCGTACAGGCTCACGCCCTCCCACGAGAACGGTAAGACGGTCTCGATCCGTTCGTCGGCCACCCCCAGTGCGTGCAGCGCCGCATCCAGGACCACCGGATGGATGCCGAGGCCGGCGGTCGAGACGCCGGCCTGCTGCGGGAGCTCGACCTCGGCGAAAATCTCGGCGCCCCTTCGCCAGACGGCGCGCAGCCCCTGAAACGCCGGTCCGTAGCCATAACCGCGGGCCGCCAGGCCCTCGTAGGCGCCGGTCACGTCCACGCCGTCCGCGCCCGGCGGCGGCCACATTGACAGGTCGGCGGCCGGTTCCCGCGTCGCGCCGTCGCTGAGCACGCCTTCGGCGTGCAGCACCCAATCACCTTGCGCGGCGCGGGAATACACTGCGACCGAGCGGGTGCCCGCCTCGGCGGCCGCGGTCACCACGACCTGCAGGTGTACCACGCCGGCCGCCGGCAGCGACGGAACCACCAGTGGCGCCGACAGAGTGAGTTCTTGGACCAGCGAGCAGCCGACCTCGTCGCCGGCCCGCAACGCCAACTCCACGAAGCCGGCCCCGGGAAACAGCACCGTGCCGGCGACCGCGTGGTCGGCCAGCCATGGCTGGGCGGCTACCGAAAGCCGGCCCGTCAACACCACACCACCGGAGTCCGGGCGATCGACCACCGCGCCCAGCAACGCGTGCTCGGCCTCGGTGAGACCGAGGCTGGCGATGTTGGCCGACCCCACCGAATCGCCGGACAGCCAAAACCGGCGGCGCACAAAGGCATAGGTGGGCAGCTCGACACGCCGGGGATGCAGATCGGCAAACGCCGCCGCCCATTGCACGTCGGCGCCGGCCGTGAACAGCTCCCCCGCCGCCCGCAACAGCGAGTCGATCTCCGGGCGGCCTTTGGCCATCGTGACCACCGTGGACGCCCGGTCGGCGGTCAGGGACTGTTCCACCGCGGACGTCAACGCCGCGCCCGGCCCCACCTCCAGGAACACCCCGGCAGCCAGGGATTCCGCCAGCCGCACGCCGTCGACGAACCGCACCGGCCGGCGCACGTGGTCCACCCAGTACGCGACCGAGCCATAGCCGGGGCCGGCCAGTTGCCCGGTCAGGTTGGACACCAGGGCGATTCGTGGCTCGGTCGCCGAGACCCCGGCCGCCACCGCCGCGAAGTCGTCCAACATGGGTTTCATCAACGGCGAGTGAAACGCGTGCGAGACCGCCAGCCGGTGCACCCGCGCGCCACCGGCGGCCAACCGGTCGGCGACCGCCCCCACCGCGGCCTGCTCACCGGAGAGCACCAGCGAACGCGGGCCGTTGACCGCCGCGATGCTCACTGCGCCGTTCAGCAGGGGGGCCACCTCGTCCTCGGTCGCGGCCACGGCGATCATCACCCCGCCGGCCGGCAGCGCGGCCATCAGGCGACCGCGCGCCGCCACCAGCCGGGCCGCGTCGGGCAGCGAGATCGCCCCGGCCACGCACGCCGCGGCGATCTCGCCCACCGAGTGGCCGATCACCACATCCGGTGTGACGCCGAACGACTGCCACAGCGCGGCCAACGCGATCTCCACCACGAACAGTGCCGGCTGGGCGAATTCGGTGCTCTGCAACAACTGCGGGTCGGTGCCCCAGATCACCTCGCGCAGCGGCAGCCGCGTGTGCGCGTCCACCGCCGCGATGGCCTCGTCGAAGGCCTGCGCGAACACCGGAAAGCGTTGGTATAGTTCGGCGCCCATGCCAAGCGACTGGGAGCCCTGCCCCGGAAACACGAACACTCGCTTGCCCACCGACCGGGTCCGGCCGACCAGCACGGCCGGATCGGGGCGCCCGGCCGCCAAACCCGCCAACCCCGCGGTCAGGGCGGCCCGGTCGGCGCCGATCAGCACCGCGCGATGCTCGAAGGCCGCCCGGGTGGTCGCCAGCGACCAGCCCACGTCCACCGCACGCGGGCCCGCCTCGACGTTCAGCCGGTCCAGCAAGCGTTGCGCCTGACCCGTCAGCGCCTCGGGCGATCGGGCCGAAAGCACCCATGGCACAACCGAATCGGGCGTCCCCAGAACCGGCTCGGTATCCTCGTCGAGGGCCGCGGGGGGCTGCTCCACGATGACGTGCGCGTTGGTGCCGCTGATCCCGAACGACGAGACGCCCGCCCGCCGTATCCCGCCGTGGTCGGGCCACGGCCGCGGATCGGTCAGCAGCGAGACCGCGCCGGCGGACCAATCCACGTGCGGCGACGGGATGTCCACGTGCAGCGTCTTGGGCAGCACCCCGTGCCGGATCGCCTGAATCATCTTGATCACCCCGGCCACCCCGGCCGCGGCCGAGGTGTGGCCGATGTTGGATTTGATCGACCCCAGCCACAGCGGGCGGTCCGCGGCGCGATCTTGACCGTACGTCGCCAGCAGCGCCTGGGCCTCGATGGGGTCGCCGAGCACCGTCCCGGTCCCATGGCCCTCAACCACATCCACGTCCGCGGCCGTCAACCCGGCGTTGGCCAGCGCCGCCCGGATGACGCGCTGTTGCGACGGCCCGTTGGGGGCGGTCAGACCGTTGGACGCACCGTCCTGATTGACCGCGGTACCGCGCAGCACCGCCAGCACCGGATGCCCCAGCCGCCGGGCGTCAGCCAACCGCTCCAGCACCAGGACGCCGGCGCCTTCCGACCACGAAGTCCCGTCCGCCGCACCGGCATACACCTTGCAGCGACCGTCGGGGGCCAGCGCACGCTGGCGGCTGAACTCGACAAAGGCCGCGGGGGTGGCCATCACGGTCACGCCACCGGCCAGCGCCAGATCGCACTCCCCGGACCGCAGTGACTGCGCGGCCAGATGCATCGAGACCAACGACGACGAGCACGCGGTATCCACCGACACCGCGGGGCCCTCCAGGCCCAACACGTAGGACACCCGGCCCGAGGTCACGCTCAGCGTCGAGCCGGTGAGCCCGTAGCCCTCCAGCTCGCCCTTGACCTCCCCGCCATAGCCGGCGTGGATGACGCCCGCGAAGACGCCGGTCGCCGAGCCGCGCAGCGTGACGGGATCAATCCCGGCCCGCTCCAACGCCTCCCAGCAGATCTCGAGCATCATCCGCTGCTGGGGGTCCATGGCCAGCGCCTCGCTGGGCCCGATGCCGAAGAAACCGGCGTCGAAATCGCCCGCGTCCGCCAGGAAACTGCCCTGCCGGGTGTACATCTTTCCCTTGGTGTCGGGGTCGGGGTCGTACAACCCCTCGACGTCCCAGCCGCGGTCGGCCGGGAAGTCCGACACCGTGTCGCGGGCCTGAATCACCAACTCCCACAGGTCTTCCGGCGATTCGACTCCACCGGCGTAACGACACGCCATGCCCACCACCGCAACGGGCTCGGAGAGCCGGCCCTCCAGTTCCGCGACGCGCCGCCGGGTCCGCCTGAGATCCGCGGTGACGCGTTTCAGGTAGTCGACGTGCTGCGAGGTGCCCGGCATCGTTGCTCCTTGCGGCGGGGGGTCAGCGGCCGAGTTCTTCATCGAGGATCGCAAAGAGTTGGCTTTCGGTGGCGGCGTCGAGGTCGTCGTCGAGGTGTTCGGCGTCGGAAGGCCGGCTCGGCGCAACCGCGGCCAGCAGGTTGTGAATGCGGGCCCGCAGCACCGACTTGTCGTCGGCGTTCCAGTTGGGCGCGCCGAGCAGCGCCTGCAGTTCGCGGGTGATGTCGTTGAAGCGACCCATCAGGTTCGGCGGTTCACCATCACCGGCGTCACCGGCCAGTTGAGTGTCGAGATGCGCGGCCAGCGCGACGGGTGTCGGGTAGTCGAAGATCAGCGTCGGCGAAAGGGTAAGGCCGGTGGCATTTTTGAGGCGGTTCCGCAGTTCGACGGCGGTCAGCGAATCGAAGCCGAGCTCGCCGAAGGCGCTGCTGGAGTTGATGTCCGCCGGATTGGGCACCCCGAGCACCATCGCCGCGTTGGCGCAGACCAAGTCGACCAGCTCGCGGTGGCGCGCCTCGGGGCTCAGCCCGTGCAGGCGCGCCGAAAGCCCCGCCGTCGACGCGGTGACGTCGGTGTCGTCGATGACGCGCCGGGTCGGGCCGGCGACGAGCTCGGACAGCAGCGGGGGCAGCGCGGCGATGTTGTCGGACAGCGCGGCGCGGTCCACCCGCGCGGCCACCAGCACCGCAGCGTCCACCAGCATCGCGGCGTCGAACGCGGCCAGCGCCTGCTC
This sequence comes from Mycobacterium sp. 1245801.1, assembly GCF_001673055.1. NCBI lineage: Bacteria > Bacillati > Actinomycetota > Actinomycetes > Mycobacteriales > Mycobacteriaceae > Mycobacterium > Mycobacterium sp. 1245801.1. The sequence goes on along the minus strand of NZ_LZKY01000417.1, from coordinate 33,337 downwards.
GGTGGACAGCGGCGCCAGCCCGATCCTGCTCATCCGCGCCTTGTCGCGCTCGCCGAGGTGCGCGGTCATCGCCGACGCCTGCTCCCACAGGCCCCAGGCCAGCGACAGGCCGGGCAATCCGTGGGCCCGCCGGTAGGCGGCCAGCCCGTCGAGGAAGCTGTTGGCCGCCGCGTAGTTCGCCTGACCCGGGGTCCCCACGATCCCGGCCATCGACGAGAACACCACGAACGCCGAGAGATCCAGGTGCCGGGTGAGCTCGTGCAGGTTCCACGCCCCGTCCACCTTGGCGCGCAGCACCGCGTCCACCCGATCCGGGGTCAGCGATGAGATCAGCCCGTCGTCGAGAATCCCTGCGGCATGGACGATTCCGCGCAGCGGATACTGCGCCGGTATCCCGGCCAGCATCCGTGCGGCGGCCTCCGGGTCGGCGACGTCGCAGGCCACCACCGATACCCGCGCGCCGCAGCGCTGCAGGTCGGACACCAGCTCGGCGACCCCGGGCCCCCGGTCGCCGGTCCGGCTGACCAGCACCACGTGGGCCACCCGGTAGCGCTCGACGAGGTGGCGGGCCAGCGCGGAACCGGCCATGCCGGTGCCGCCGGTGATCACCACGCTGGCCCCGGCCAGGCCACCGCCGCAGCCGCTGAGCACCTCACCGGGACCCGACGGGACGGTCAGCGCGACCTTGCCGATGTGGCGCGCCTGGCTGAGGTACCGATAGGCCGTCGCGGCGCAGCGGACATCAAACGTCTTGAGCGGCAACGGTGTCACGATTCCGTCCGCCAGCAGTTCGGTGATCTCGGCCAGCATGGCCGCGGTGCGGTCGGGACCGGCCTCCATCAGGTCGAACGCCCGGTACACCGCACCCCGGTGCTGATCGGCGACGACGCGCGGATCCCGCACGTCGGTCTTGCCCATCTCGATGAAACGACCGCCGGGAGCCAGCAGCCGCAACGACGCGTCGGTGAACTCGCCGGCCAGGGAGTTGAGCACGACGTCGAAGCCGGCACCGTCGGTCGAGGACGCGAACGTCTTCTCGAACTCCGTCGTGCGCGAATCGCCGATGTGGTCGTCGTCAAATCCCATCGCGCGCAGGGTGTCCCACTTGCCGCGGCTGGCGGTGACGAACACCTCGGCGCCCCAATGCCGCGCCAGCTGCACCGCGGCCATGCCCACCCCGCCGGTGGCGGTGTGCACCAGCACCCGCTCACCGGCGCGCAGCCCGCCCAGCACCGACAGCCCGTACAGCGCGGTCAGGAACACCACCGGCACGCCCGCGGCCTCGACCAGCGACAGCCCCGGCGGCACCGGCGTCACCACGCGCTGATCCACCACCGCTTCCGAACCGACGACCCCGAGCAACCCCATCACCGCGTCTCCGACGGCCAGGCCGGTCACGTCGGGGCCCACCTCGACGACGACGCCGGAGCCCTCGGCACCCAGCCGGCCTCCGCCCGGATACATTCCCAGGGCCACCAGGACGTCGCGGAAGTTGACCCCGACCGCGGCCACCGCGACCCGCACCTGCCCGGCGGTCAATTCCGGGTGCGGGCAACGGCTTACGACCAGGTCCTCGAGGGTACCCTCGCCGCCGGCGTCCAATCGCCAGCCCGCGGAGGGCAACTCGACCGCGGAACCGGCGCGCACCGGCCGCAATCGCGCCGCATAGGCGACGCCCTGGCGAACCACCACTTGCGGCTCGCCGCAACCGATCACCGCGCTGACATCGACCGAGCCGTCGGAGTCGATCAGGACCACCCGGCCCGGCTGCTCCGCCTGCGCCGAGCGCACCAGGCCCCACACCGCCGCCCCGGCCAGGTCCGAAACGTCCTCGCCGGCAAGGGCGACCGCGCCGCGGGTCTGCACGGCCAGCACCCCGGCGTTCTCGTCGCGCAACTCCGACTGCAGCACCGCCAAGATCTCGGCGGTCGCGGCGTGCACGGACTTCACCACGTCGCCGCCGTGATCGCCCGGCTCCCACAGCGTCACGGCGACGCCACCGGAGCCCAACGCGACCGGCGACCAGGTGACGTCGAGCAGGCCCCCGCCGAGCGGTCGGCGGGCGGGGGCCGCCGCCGTCAGCTGCCCCGGCGCGACCGGCCGCATCGCCAACGACCGCACCGAGAGCACCGGCAGCCCCGCCCCGTCGGCAAATTCCACCGAGACGGCGCCGGCGCCGGCCGGTGCGATCCGGACCCGCGCCCGCGACGCACCCGACGCGTGTAGCGACACGCCCTGCCAAGAGAACGGCAGCACGGTGTCGTCGTTCCCGGCGGCGAGGCCGAGCGCGTGCAGCGCGGCATCCAACAGCACCGGATGTATTCCGAAGCCGCCGTCGGGGGCGGCGGCATCGTCGGGCACGGCGACCTCGGCGAAGATCTCGTCGCCGCGCTGCCACATCGCTCGCAGGCCCTTGAAGGCGCCGCCGTAGTCGTAGCCGCGCCGCGCCAGCCGCTCATAGGCGTCGGTGACGTCCACCGCGGTCGCCCCGGCGGGCGGCCAGCTCGAGAGGTCCGCGGCCGGTGTAACGGCGCCCGGCCGCAGCAACCCCTCGGCATGCAGCACCCACTCCGAATCCGGCTGCGCGTCAATCGAATACCCTGCCAGCCGCCGCCGGCCCGACTCGTCGGGGGCGCCGACCACCAGCTGCACCCGCACGCCCCCGGCCGCGGGCAGCAGCAAGGGCGCCGAGATGGTCAGCTCGTCGAGCACCCCGCAACCGACCTCGTCGCCCGCGCGGATGGCCAACTCGACGAACCCCGCACCCGGGAACAACACCGTGTCGCCGACCGCGTGATCAGCCAGCCACGGGTGGGCCGCCGTGGACAACCGGCCGGTCAGCACCACGCCGCCGGAATCGGGCCGCGGCACCACCGCGCCCAGCAGGGCGTGCTCGGCCGCGGCCAGGCCCAGGGTGGCGACGTCCTGCGACCCGGTCGACCCGCCAGGAAGCCAAAAATGTTGCCGGACAAAGCCATACGTCGGGAGGTCGACGCGGCGGCCATCGAGACCGGACAGCGCGGCCCGCCAGTCCACCGCCACGCCGGCGACGTGGGCCGCGGCGGCCGAGAGCCAGAAGCGGTCCAGGCCGCCGTCATCGCGGCCCAGCGACGGGATGACGCACCCCCGCTCGCCGTCGGGCATCGTCTCTTCGATGGCGGCCATCAGCACCGGATGCGGACTGGATTCGATGAACGCCTGATAGCCCGCATCGCACGCGCTGCGCACCGCCTTCTCGAATTGCACGGTGCTGCGGATGCTTTGGAACCAGTAGTCGGCGTTCAGCCCCGCGGTGTCCAGCGGTTCGCCGGTGACCGTGGAGAAGAAGGTCACGGCGGACGGCCGCGGCGCCAGCCCGTCCAGCGCGGCGGCGAGGGGGTCCCGAATCGCCTCCACCTGCGCCGAGTGGGACGCGTAGTCGACGTCGATCTTGCGGGCCCGGATGTCGTCGGCCTCGCACCGTTGCATCAGCTCCGCCAGAGCGTCCACCTCGCCCGAGACCACCACCGCCGCAACGCCGTTGACGGTGGCGATGTTGAGCCGGTCGCCCCAGGCGGCGATGAGCTGCTCGGCGCGCGGCAGGCTGCAGGCCAGCGAGACCATGCCGCCCCGGCCCGACAACCGCACCAGCAAGCGGCTGCGCAGCGCGACCACCCGGGCGGCGTCTTCCAGCGACAGGGCGCCCGCCACGTAGGCCGCCGCGATCTCGCCCTGCGAATGGCCGATCACCGCGTCGGGTGTGACGCCCACCGAGCGCCACAGTTCGGCCAGCGACACCATCACCGCCCACAGCGCCGGCTGCACCACGTCCACGCGGTCCAATCCGGGTGCGCCCGGCACCCCGCGGATGACGTCGATCAGCGACCAGTCGACGTGCTCGGCGAGCGCCTTGTCGCACAGCTGCAGGTGTTCGGCGAATGTCGGTGAACTGTCCAGCAATTGGGCACCCATGCCGGCCCATTGCGAGCCCTGGCCGGGAAACACGAACACCGTCTTGCCCATCGGCTGGGCCCGGCCCACTACCAGGCCCGCGCCCTGCTCGCCGGCCGCCAGGGCCGCCAACCCGCGCAGCAACTGCGCGCCGTCGGCGCCCACGACCACCGCGCGGTGCTCGAAGCGCGACCGCGTCGCGATCAGCGACCAGCCCACGTCCAGCACCCGCACCCGGGGATCGGCCTTCACGCGGGCCAGCAGCCGCGCGGCCTGATTCGCCAGCGCCTCACCCGAACGGGCCGAAAGCACCCACGGGACGATGACGTCATCGCCTGGGGGCGCGGCGTTTTCGAGCTCCGCGGCGTACTGCTCGACGATGACGTGCGCGTTGGTGCCGCTGATGCCGAAGGACGAGACGCCCGCGCGCCGCGGCCGGTCCACGGCCGGCCAGGGCCGCCGTTCGGTCAGCAGCGACACCGCCCCGGCCGTCCAATCCACGTGCGGCGTCGGCTCATCCACGTGCAGCGTCTTGGGCATCACCCCGTGGCGGATCGCCTGCACCATCTTGATCACCCCGCCGGCCCCCGCCGCGGCCGAGGTGTGACCCATGTTCGATTTGATCGAGCCCAGCCACAGCGGCCGATCGGCCGGCCGGTCCTGGCCGTAGGTGGCCAGAACCGCCTGGGCCTCAATGGGATCGCCGAGCGTGGTGCCCGTCCCGTGGCCCTCGACCAGATCGACGTCGGCGGTGTCCAGCCGCGCGTTGGCCAGCGCCGCCCGGATCACCCGTTGCTGCGATGGCCCGTTGGGTGTCGCCAGGCCGTTGGACGCGCCGTCCTGATTGACCGCCGATCCGCGGACCACGGCCAGCACCGGATGCCCGTGCCGGCGGGCGTCGGCCAGCCGTTCCAGCACCAGCACCCCGACGCCTTCGGAGAACCCGGTGCCGTCGGCGGCGCCCGCGTACGCCTTGCACCGGCCGTCGGCGGCCAGCGCCCGCTGGCGGCTGAACTCGATGAACATCGCCGGGGTGGCCATCACCGTCACGCCGCCGGCCAGCGCCAGATCGCACTCGCCGGAACGCAACGACTGCGCCGCCAGGTGCAAAGCCACCAACGACGACGAACACGCCGTGTCCACCGAGACGGCCGGGCCCTCGAACCCCAGCGAATAGGCCACCCGGCCCGAGGCCACGCTCAGCGTCGAGCCGCGCAGGCCGTATCGCTCCAGGTGGCCCGGCACCCGTCCCTGGCCCCCGTAGGAGCCGTGGAATATCCCGGCGAACACGCCGGTCGCCGAGCCGCGCAGGGTGGCCGGGTCAATTCCGGCCCGCTCCAACGCCTCCCAGGACACCTCGAGCAGCAAGCGCTGTTGCGGGTCCATCGCCAGCGCCTCGCTGGGCGCGATGCCGAAGAACGCGGCATCGAAATCGCCGACGTCCGAGAGGAATCCGCCGCATCGGGCGTACGACTTGCCGACGGCGTCGGGGTCGTCGTCGAACAGGCCCGTCAGGTTCCAGCCGCGGTCGGCGGGGAACTCCGAGACCACGTCGCGCCCCTCGACGACCATCTGCCACAAAGCCTCTGGCGAATTCACTCCGCCCGGATACCGGCAGCCCATGCCCACCACCGCCACCGGTTCGGTTGCCGCGCCCAGGTATTGGCGGTTTTCGCGCTTGAGCCGCTCGTTTTCCTTCAGCGACTGGCGAAGGGCCCGGACGAGCTCTTCGGTGTTGCCGTTCATGGCAGGCGGCCTCTCGTGTCACTCATGGCGATACTTCCTGCCGTCGCACCGCAAAAACGCGGACGAGGATCAGTGCCAACGCAATAGCACCAGCTCGGAACAGAATCCAGGCCCCATCGCCAGCATCAACCCGGGGCTGTCGCTCGGCGGCGGCTTGGCCATGGTGTCGCGCAGCACGTGCAGCACCGACGCCGACGACAGGTTGCCGATCTCGCCGAGCGAGCGCCAGGTCAGTTCGAGGGCCTCGGGCGGCAGGTCGAGCGCGGCGTTGATCGCCTCGATCACCTTGGGGCCGCCGGGGTGGCTGACGAACGCGCCGATGTCGGCGGTGGTCAACCCGTGTGCTCCGAGGAACCCGGTGACGTCGTCTTCGAGGTATTGCTCCACGACGGCGGCGACGTCCTTGGACAGCACCAGTTCGAAGCCGGTGGTTCGCACGTCGAAGCCCATGGTGCGCAGGGAATCGGGATACAGGTGGCTGCGCGAGTCGAGGATGCTGGGCCCGCTGGCGGCCAACCGTTCGGCACGACGCTCGCCGACGGCCACCACCGCCGCGGCCCCGTCGGCGAACAACGCGCTGCCGACCATGCCGGCCAGCGACGGCGTGTATCCGGGATAGGTCAGCGAGCAGAGCTCGACCGAGATCAGGGCGGCGACGGCGTCGGGCGCGCCGCGCAGGTAGTCGTGCACGCGGGCCACCCCCGCGGCGCCGGCCACGCAGCCCAGCCCGAACAGCGGCACCCGTCGCACGTCGTCGCGCAGGCCGAGCTTCGCGGCGATCCGGGCGTCCACGGAGGGCACCGCCAGGCCGGTGACCGTCGTGGTGATGAGCACGTCGACGTCCTCGGGCCGCAGCCCCGCCTCGTCGAGCGCCCCGGACAGCGCCTCGCAGCCCAGCTTCACGGCGTGTTCGGTGAAGATCCGGTTGGCCAGGCCGAAGTCGGTCAGCGCGGGGTACTGCTCGAGCGGCAGCACCAGATGACGGCTGCCGACTTTGGCGCTGGCGTGTAGCTGCCGGACGATGTCCTCGTAGCCTTCGAACTCCGGGATGCTGACGAAGAAATCGGTGAGCTCGCGCTGGGAGTATCGGTGCGGCGGTAACGCACCGAAGACGCCGGCGACGACGCTCATTTTTCTCCCACCCCTTGGTGACGAGGACCCGGCCCGTGGCGTTCAACCGGATCGCTTTGAGCCCGAAGTCTAGTCTGCATGTCCCCGGCCGTCAGGGAAAACAAGCTCATCTCAGGCGCCGCCACCCAGCCGGCTTTTGAGCCGATCGGCGCTGGCCAGGACGGTTTCGATCTGCTCGGCGACCCGCGCCGGCGCGGTGCCGCCGCGCGCGTCACGCGAGGACACCGACCCCTCGATCGTCAAGACCTCCCGCACCCGCGGCGTGAGATCGGGGCTGATGGCGGCCAATTCGTCATCGGTCAGCTCGTCGAGTCCGACGGACCGCTGCTCGGCGGCGCGCACCGCGGCCCCGGCGGCCTCGTGCGCCGACCGGAACGGCACGCCCTGGCGCACCAGCCATTCGGCGATGTCGGTGGCCAGCGTGTAGCCGGCCGGAGCCAGGGCGGCCATCCGCTCGACGTCGAAGGTCAGGCTGGCCACCAGCCCGGCCATCGCCGGCAGTACCAGCTCCAGCTGGGCGACCGAGTCGAACACCGGCTCCTTGTCTTCCTGCAGGTCACGGTTGTACGCGAGCGGCTGGGCCTTCAGCGTGGCCAGCAGGCCGGTCAGGTTGCCGATCAGCCGGCCGGACTTGCCGCGCGCCAGCTCGGCGATGTCGGGGTTCTTCTTCTGCGGCATGATCGAGCTGCCGGTCGACCACGAATCGTGCAGCTTGACGTAGCCGAATTCCGTCGAGCTCCACAGGATGATGTCCTCCGCCAGCCGGGACAGGTCGACCCCGATCATGGCGAACACGAAGGCGGCCTCCGCGGCGAAATCCCGGGATGCGGTGGCGTCGATGGAGTTGTCGGCGGCGGCGGCGAAGCCCAGTTCCGCGGCGATCGCGTCGGGGTCCAGGCCCAGCGACGATCCGGCCAGCGCGCCCGAGCCGTACGGCGACACCCCGGCGCGCCGGTCGAAGTCGACGATCCGGTCGACGTCGCGCAGCAGCGGGTGGGCGTGGGCCAGCAGGTGGTGGGCCAGCAGCACCGGTTGGGCGGACTGCAGGTGGGTCTTGCCCGGCATGATGGCGCCGGGGTGGGCGGCGGCCTGGGCGGCCAGCGCGGCGACGACGTCGAGCGCCCCGGCGGCGACCCGGCGCACCGCGTCGCGCAGCCACATCCGGAACAGGGTGGCCACCTGGTCGTTGCGCGACCGGCCGGCCCGCAGCCGCCCGCCCAGGTCGGGCCCGACCCGGTCGATCAGTCCGCGTTCCAGCGCCCCGTGCACGTCCTCGTCGGTGACCAGCGGCGAGAAGCTGCCGTCGGCGACGTCGGAGGCGAGCTGGTCGAGGCCGGCCAGCAGTCCGTCGCGCTGCTCCTCGGTCAGCAGCCCGGCGCGAAACAGGATCACGGTGTGGGCCCGCGAGGCGACGATGTCGTAGGGGGCCAGCACCCAGTCGAAGTGGGTGGACTTGCTCAGCGCGGTCAGCGCATCCGACGGGCCGTCGGCGAACCGCCCGCCCCACAACGACCCTTCGCGAGTGCTCACGCGTCGGCCGGGCCCTGCAACGTCCGGTCCCGGCGCGAGGCGATCTTCGACGACAGCCCGTGCACGTAGACGAAACCCTTTGCGGCCGACTGGTCGAAGCTGTCGCCCTCGTCGTAGGTGGCCAGGTTGAAGTCGTACAGGGATTCGGCGCTGCGCCGGCCGTTGACCGCAATATGGCCGCCGTGCAACACCATTCGCACTTCGCCCGTCACGTGTTCCTGGGTCTTGGCGACGAAGCTCTCCAGCGCCTCCTTCAGCGGTGAGTACCACAGCCCGTCGTAAACCAGCTCGGCCCAGCGCTGATCGGTGTGCCGCTTGAACCGGCCCAGCTCGCGTTCCAGCGTGACGTGCTCGAGCTCGGTGTGGGCGGTGATGAGCACCATGGCGCCGGGTGCCTCGTAGATCTCACGGCTCTTGATGCCCACCAGCCGGTCCTCGACGACGTCGAGCCGGCCGACGCCCGGCGCGCCGGCGCGGGCGTTGAGTTCCTCGATGGCCTGCAGTACCGACACTTTCTTGCCGTCGATCGTCACCGGCACGCCGCGCTCGAATCCGACGATCACCTCGTCGGGCGTGCTCCAGTTCAGCGTGGGGTCTTCGGTGTAGGCGTAGACGTCCTTGGTGGGGGCGTTCCAAAGGTGTTCCAGGAAGCCGGTTTCCACCGCCCGGCCCCACACGTTCTGGTCGATGGAGAACGGTGAGCGCTTGGTGACGTTGATGGGGATGGCGTTCTCCTCGGCGAACGCGATGGCCTTCTCGCGCGTCCAGGCGTAATCGCGGACCGGCGCCAGCACCTCGAGATCGGGTGCCAGCGACCCGAATCCGACCTCGAACCGGACCTGGTCGTTGCCCTTGCCGGTACAGCCATGCGCGACGATGCTGCCGCCGTGCTCGCGGGCGGCCGCCACCAGGTGCTTGACGATCAGCGGCCGGCTGATCGCCGACACCAGCGGGTAGCGATCCATGTAGAGGGCGTTGGACAGGATGGTGGGCAGGCAGTAGCCCTCGGCGAACTCGTCGCGGGCATCGACGACGACGGCTTCGACCGCGCCGCAGTCCAGGGCCCGCTGGCGAATGACCTCCATGTCCTCGCCGCCCTGGCCGAGGTCGATCGCCACCGCTACGACCTCACGGCCGGTCTCCTTGCCGATCCAGCTGATGGCCACCGAGGTGTCCAGACCGCCGGAATACGCCAGGATGACGCGTTCTGACATGAACCAATCTCCTTATACTTGAAGCGCTTACGTGAGTTTTTCCAAGGTGGTGGCCAGCTCGGCGCCGGTCATCGGCTCTCGGGCGGCCACGAAGACGGTGTCGTCGCCGGCGATGGTGCCGACGACGTACGGTAGCGCCGCGCGGTCGATCGCGCTGGCCAGATAGTTGGCGCCGCCCGGCGGCGTGCGCAGCACCGCGAGGTTGGCGCTGGCGTCGGCGGACACCAGCAGTTCGCCCAGCAGCCGGGACAGTCGCGCGGTGCCGCCGGACACGCCCCGCACCGGGCTGCCGTCCTCGGGGACGACGTAAACCCCGACGCCGCCGTCGGCGCCGCGCAGCTTGACCGCGCCCAGTTCCTCCAGGTCCCGCGACAGGGTGGCCTGGGTGACCTCGATGCCCTCGTCGGCCAGCCGGGCCGCCAGCTCGCTTTGGCTGCTGATCGACGCCGAGGACAGGATCGCCACGATGCGGTCCTGCCGGCCGGCCCGGGTGGTTTCGGGAGCGCTCTTCGAGCGGGTCATGACCGCCGCTCCACAAGCCAGGCCAGCAGCGCCTTTTGGGCGTGCAACCGGTTTTCGGCCTCGTCGAAGACCACGCTGGCCGGCCCGTCCATCACCTCGTCGGTGATCTCCTCCCCGCGGTGTGCCGGAAGGCAGTGCAGCACAATGGCTTCCGGGTCGGCCAGAGACAGCAGGTCGGCGTTGATCTGGTAGGGCCGAAACGGTGTGAGGCGGTCCAGCCCGTCGTCCTCCTGGCCCATCGACGTCCAGGTGTCGGTGACCAGGACGTCGGCACCGCGCGCGGCCGCGCCGGCGTCGGCGGTGAGCGTGACCGAGGCGCCGGTGTCCTCGGCGCGCCGGCGGGCCGAGGCGACGAACGCCGGGTCGGGGGTGAAGCCGTCCGGGGCGGCGATCGTGACGTGGATGCCGGCCGTGACCCCGCCGAGCATCAGCGAGTGCGCCATGTTGTTGGCGCCGTCGCCCAGGTAGGTCATCTTCAGACCGCGCAGTGACCCCTTGCGCTCGGCGATGGTCTGCAGGTCGGCGAGCACCTGGCAGGGATGGAATTCGTCGGAGAGCGCGTTGACCACCGGCACGGTCGCGGTCGAGGCCATCGCCTCGAGGCGCTCCTGCCCGAACGTCCGCCAGACGATGGCATCGACGTAGCGCGACAGCACCCGCGCGGTGTCTTCCAGGGTTTCGTCGCGCCCCAGCTGGGTGCTGCGGGCGTCGACGACGACGGCGTGCCCGCCCAGTTGGGCGATGCCGACCTCGAACGAGAACCGGGTGCGGGTGGAGTTCTTGTCGAACAGGACCGCGACCCCGCGGGGGCCCTCCAGCGGGCGGGCGCTAAACGGGTCCTTCTTCAGTTCGGCGGCCAGCGCCAGCACCTCGGCCTGCTCGGCGGGCGACAGGTCGTCGTCGCGCAGGAAGTGCCTAGTCACGTGGCGCGTCATGCTGCGGCCGCCTCGTCGAGAATGCTCGGCAGGGCGCCGAGGAAGCCGTCGATCTGGGCGTCGGTGATGATCAGTGGCGGCGCCAGCCGGATGACGTCGGGTGCGGCCGCGTTGACCAGGAACCCGGCCCGGCGCGCGGCCGCCTCGGCGTCCTTGGCGCGCGGCGCGGTGAGCGCGACCCCGCAGAGCAGCCCGCGGCCGCGCACGTGGTCGACCAGCGGGTGGGCCAGCGCCTCGATGCCGTGGCGCAACGACTTGCCCAGCACCTCGGCATGGCGGATCAGGTTCTCCTCCGCCAGCACCCGCAGCACCGCGAGCGCGGCCGCCGCGCAGATCGGGTTGCCGCCGAAGGTGCTGCCGTGCAGGCCCGGCGTCATCAGGTCGGCGGCCGGCCCGACGGCCAGGCAGGCGCCGATCGGCAGGCCGCCGCCGAGCCCCTTGGCCAGCGTCACCACGTCCGGGGTGATGCCGTCGTGCTGGTGGGCGAAAAACGTTCCGGTGCGGCCCATCCCGGTCTGCACCTCGTCGAGCACCAGCAGCGCCCCGTGCCGCGCGGTGATGTCGCGGGCGGCGGCGAGGTAGCCCTCGGGCGGCACGACGACGCCGCTCTCCCCCATGATCGGTTCCAGGAACACCGCGGCGGTGGCGTCGTCGACGGCGCCCGCCAGCGCGTCGGTGTCGCCGTAGGGCACGTGCGTGACGGCGCCGGGCAGCGGCGCGAACGGCGCCTGCTTGCTGGGCTGACCGGTCAGCGCCAGCGATCCCATGGTGCGGCCGTGGAAAGCCTCCTGCGCGGCAACCAGTTTGGTGCGCCCGGTGAGCCGCGACAGCTTGAACGCCACCTCGTTGGCCTCCGTCCCGGAGTTGCAGAAGAACACCCGCGCCGGGGAATCGGTGCCGAGCAGGCTTACCAGTTCTTCGGCCAGCGCCAGACCCGGTCCGGTGGCATACAGGTTGGAGGTGTGGCCCAGCGTGGACATCTGGTGGGTGACGGCCTCGATGATCGCGGGGTGGCGATGGCCCAGGACGTTGACCGCGATGCCGCCGAGCAGGTCGAGGTAGGTCTTCCCGTCCACGTCGGTAACCACGGCGCCGTCGCCGCTGGCCAGGGCCATCGCCGGGGTGCCGTAGTTGTTCATCATCACGGCTTCCCAGCGCCGCCGGACGTCATCGGTGTGGCTCACGGGCGCACCACCTTGGTGCCGGTGCCCGCGTCGGTGAAAAGCTCCACCAGCACACAGTGTTCGACCCGCCCGTCGATGACGTGCGCGCTGGGCACGCCCGCGGTGACGGCGCGCAGGCACGCTTCGACTTTGGGAATCATGCCCGCCTCCAGCGTGGGTAGCAGTTGTGACAATGTGGCCGTGTCGATTTCGCTGACCAGCGAACCGCGGTCCGGCCAGCTGGTGTACAGGCCTTCGACATCGGTGAGCATCAGCAGCTTCTCGGCGCGCAGCGCCTCGGCCAGCGCCGCCGCGGCGGTGTCGGCGTTGATGTTGTGCACCACGCCCTCGGCGTCCGGCGCCAGCGTCGACACCACCGGAATGCGCCGCGCCGCAATCAGATCCAGCACGGCGGCGGTGTTGACCATCTCGACATCGCCCACCAGGCCGATGTCGGTGGCCACGCCGTCGACGGTGACGCTGCGCCGCACAGCGGTGAACAACTGGGCGTCCTCGCCGGTGATGCCGACGGCGTACGGTCCGTGCGCGTTGATCAGGTTGACCAGTTCGCGCCCGACCTGGCCGAACAACACCATCCGGGCCACGTCGAGCACTTCCGGTGTGGTGACCCGGAATCCGCCCTTGAAGTCGCCCGGGATGCCGAGCCGGCGCAGCATCGCGGTGATCTGCGGGCCGCCGCCGTGCACGACGACGGGATGAACGCCGCAGTTACGCAGGAACGCCATGTCGGCGGCGAAGGCGTGCCGCAGCGTGTCGTCGGTCATGGCGTTGCCGCCGTACTTGATGACCACGATCTTGCCGTGCAGCTGCTTGAGCCAGGGCAGGGCTTCGGCCAGCACCTGCGCCTTGACCACGGTGGACAACGCTTCTGTCGAGCTCATGAGCTGTAGGCCGAATTCTCCTCGACGTACCCGTGCGACAGGTCGGTGGTCCGGATGGTGGCCTGGTGCTCGCCGAGCCGCAGATCGACCGTGATGTCGATGTCGGCTTCCGACAGGTCCACCTCGCGGGCGCCCGGCATCGGAATCCCGTCGGCGAAGACCGCAAAGCCGTTGAACGCCACCGTGATCCGGTCGGGGTCCAGATCGATGGGCGCCATCCCGACGGCCGCCAGCACCCGGCCCCAGTTGGGGTCCGAGCCGAACACCGCCGTCTTGACCAGGCTGTCGCGGGCGATCGTGCGGGCGGCGACCACGGCGTCGTCCTCGGAGGCCGCCCCCGCCACGGTGACGTTGACCCGCTTGGTGACGCCCTCGGCGTCGGCTTGCAGCTGCGCGCACAGGTCGTCGCACGCCCGCAGCACGGCGTCGTCGAGTTCGGCCTGACTGGGCGCGATCCCGCTGGCTCCCGACGTCAGCAGCAGCACGGTGTCGTTCGTCGAGCACGCGCCGTCGACGTCGAGCCGGTCGAAGGTGGCCGCGGTGGCGTGGCGCAGCGCGCGGTCCAGGGCCGCCGCGTCGACGGCCGCGTCGGTGGTGAGCACGCAGAGCATCGTCGCCAGCGACGGCGCGAGCATGCCGGCGCCCTTGGCCATCCCGCCGACCGTCCAGTTGTCCGGGTGGTGCAGCGCAACCTGTTTGGGCACGGTGTCGGTGGTCATGATCGCCTGGGCCGCCTCGTCACCGCCGGACAGGCCGCCGGCCATGTCCTGCACGATCGTGCGCACGCCGGTGAGCACCTTGTCCATCGGCAACCGGTCGCCGATCAGCCCGGTGGAGCACACCGCGACCTCGATGGCCCCGGTCTCGGTCCCCCAGTCCGACAGCGCGGCGGCGACGGCCTCGGCGGTGGCGTGGGTGTCCTGAAATCCGCCGGGTCCGGTGCAGGCGTTGGCGCCGCCGGAGTTGAGGATCACCGCGCGCAGCGCGCCGGTGCTCAGCACCTGCTGGCTCCACAGCACCGGTGCCGCTTTGACCTTGTTGCGGGTGAACACCCCGGCGGCGGCGTAGTCCGGCCCTTCGTTGAACACCAGGGCCAGATCGCGGTTGCCCGAGGCCTTGATGCCGGCGGCGATGCCGGCGGCCCGGAATCCGGCCGGCGCGGTGACGCCCTGTCCGCGCAGCAGCCGCGCTTGCGTCGCTACGACAGATGGCGCCGCTCCTTCGACCCCGGCTACGCCGGCGTCATCGTCGCCGGCGCGCGTCACGGCGCCACCCCGATCACCGAAAGCCCTTCGGTCTCCGGCCAACCCAGCGCCAGGTTCATCGACTGCACGGCGGCGCCGGCGGTTCCCTTGACGAGGTTGTCGATCGCGGCGATCGCGACGAAGGTCTGCGCCGCCTCGTCCACCGCGACCGCGATGTGCGCCGCGTTGCTGCCGATCACCGCTCCGGTGCGGGGCAGCTGCCCCTCGGGCATCAGGTAGATGAAAGGCTCTGCGTGGTAAGCCTTTTCGTAGGCTTCGCGCAGTTGTGCCAGCGGCGCGCGGGTGCGCGCGGTGCAGGTGGCCAGGATGCCGCGGGAGGTCGGGATGAGCACCGGGGTGAACGACACCGTGACGTCGCGGCCGGTAACCGCCCCGAGCCCCTGGGCGATCTCCGGGGTGTGCCGGTGCGCCCCGCCGATGTTGTAGGCCCGCGCCGACCCGATGACCTCCGCGCCCAGCAGGTCGGTCTTGGCGGCGCGCCCGGCCCCGGACGTGCCGCTGACCGCCACCACGGTGACGGCGGGCTCGATGAGATCCGCGGCCACCGCGGGCAGCAAGGCCAGCAACGCCGCGGTCGGGTAGCAGCCCGGCACCGCGATGCGGCGGGCGCCGCGCAGCCGCTCCCGGGCGCCGGGCAGCTCCGGCAGACCGTAGGGCCAGCTGCCGGCGTGCGCGGACCCGTAGTAGCGCTCCCACGCGTCGGCGTCGGTGAGCCGGAAGTCGGCGCCGCAGTCGATGATCAGGGTGTCGGGCCCGAGCTGAGAGGCCAGCGCGGCCGAATGGCCGTGCGGCAGGGCCAGGAACACCACGTCGTGGCCGGCGAGCACGTCGAGCTCGGTCGGCTCGACCACCCGCTGGGCCAGCGGGGTCAGGTGCGGGTGGTGCTCGCCGAGCGTGCTGCCGGCGCTGGCGGCGGCGGTCACCGCGCCGATCGTCAGGCGTCCGTTCGCGTAGGCCGGGTGCCCGAGCAGCAGGCGCAGGATTTCACCGCCCGCGTAGCCGCTGGCACCGGCAACCGCCACCTTCATTCCGTCGGCCATTCCGCCGATTCTGCATGGTTATGCAGTGCTTTGCAAATCCATTCCACTAGGCCCGTAGCTCCGCGCCGACCGCCTCGGCGGCGCGGCGCACCGCGGCGTCGCGAGCGGCGGTGGCGTCGTCGTCGGTGAGGGTGCGGTCGGGCGCGCGGAAGCGCAGCGCGAAGGTCAGCGATTTGCGGTCCTCGCCGATCTGCGGGCCGGTGAACACGTCGAACAGCTGCAGGTCTTCGAGCAGCTCCCCAGCGCCTTCGCGGACGGCGTCGGCCACCGCCTGGGCCGGCACCTGCGCGGGCACCACTAGGCTGAGGTCCTGGAAGACGGCCGGGAACGGCGACACCCGCGGCGCCGGCAGCGTCAGCGGGATGGGTATCGCGTCGAGGTTGAGCTCGAGGGCGCAGGTGCCCTTCGGCAGCCCGGAGCGCTCGATCACCGCCGGATGCAGCTGACCCGCGTGCCCCACCGCAACGTCCCCGACGAGCACCTCGGCGCACCGCCCCGGATGCCACGGCAGGTATTGCGCCGCGCGCAATCGCACGTCGATTCCGCCGGCGCGGGCGATGATGCGCACCGCCTCGAACGCGTCGGCGGCTTCGGCGCGCCGGCCCGGGCCCCAGGGTCCGCGGTGTTCCCGCAGGCCGCTCAGCACCGCGGCGACGTGCTCGGGTTGCCGCGGCAACGACGCGTCGAGCGCGGCGATCTCGGCGTCGGTGGGCCGGCGGCCGACGGGGATCACGTTCACGGCGCGGGTGTCCGCCGTCGGCTGGACCACCTGCGCGAGGGCATAGAGGGAGACGTCGACCAGGCCGCGCGAGACGTTGCGCACCAACGCTTCCAGCAGCGCCGGCAGCAGCGTGGTGGCCAGGTGCGGGCGGTCGGCCTCCAGCGGGTTGAGCACGTCGGTCGTGATGCGCCGCGGGTCGTCGGCCGGCAGGCCCCACAGGTCGAACACGCCGGCGGGCAAGAACGGGGTGGGCAGGATCTCCACATAGCCGGACTCGGCCAGCGACCTGCCGATCGCGCGGCGGCGCTTCTGCACGGCGGACAGGCCGCGGCCGGCCGGCGCCGACGGCAACACCGACGGAATGACCTCGAGCCCCTCCAGCCGCAGCACCTCCTCGACGAGATCGGCGGGCTGCAGCAGGTCGGGACGCCAGCTGGGTGGCGTCACCGTCAGCGTGTCGCCGTTCGCCACGACCTCGGCGCCGATCTGGGCGAGCCGCCTGGCGGTGGTGCCCGGCGCATAAACCACCCCGGCGAGGCGATCCGGCAGGTCGGCGGCGATGTCGATCGGCGGGAGCGACCAGTCGTCGCGCGGTGGGTCGCCGCGCCAATCGGTCAAACCCTCCCCGACCACGCCGCCGGCGATGTCGGCGAGCAGGGTGGCGCAGCGGTCCAGCGCGGCCACCGAGATGGCCGGATCCACCCCGCGCTCGTAGCGGCGGGCGGCTTCGCTGGGCAGGTGCAGCCGGCGCTGGGTGCGCGACACGGCGGCCGGGTCCCAGACCGCGGCCTCGAGCAGCACGTCGGTCGAATCGGCGCGCACCTCGGTGCTCGCCGCGCCCATCACGCCGCCGATCGCGGTGGTCGCCGTGTCATCGACGATGAGCACGTCGGCCGGTTCGAGTTTGCGCTCGATGTCGTCGAGGGTCACCACGGTCTCGCCGGGCCGGGCGAATCGCACGCCGAAGCCGCCGGTGATGCGGTTGCGGTCGTGGGCGTGCATCGGGTGACCCAGCTCGAGCATCACGTAGTTCGTCACGTCGACGGCCGGGGACGTCGCCCGGATGCCGGACAACAGCAGCCGGCGCTGCAGCCACCACGGCGACACGGCGGCCGGGTCGATGCCGGTGACCGGGCGCAGCGCGAACCGCCGAACCCCGGTGCCGGGCTGCAAGGTCAGCGGCCAGGCCTCGCCGTTGGCCGGCAGCGGCTTGATCACCTGGCTGCCCGCGGGGTCGACGAAGTCCAGGTCGTAGGCGCAGGCGACCTCGCGGGCAAGCCCACGCAACGACAGGCCGTAGCCGCGGTCGGGCGTGATCGCCAGGTGAAAGATCACGTCGTCCAGGCCGAGCACGGCGGCGGCGTCGGCTCCGGGGTCGGCGGTGCCCGGCGGCAGCACCAGGATCCCGGAATGGTCGGCGCCCAGCCCGAGTTCGGCCGCCGAGCAGATCATTCCGTCGGAGGTGCGGCCGTAGGTCTTGCGGGCGGCGATGATGAAGTCGCCGGGCAGCGTGGTGCCCGGCAGCGCCGCCACGATGAGGTCACCAGCAACGAAGTTGCTTGCGCCGCAAACAATCTCACGGTCCTTGTTTTCACCGACGTCGACGTGGCAGAACCGGATCGGCTTCTTGAAACCGGTGAGCTCTTCGATGTCGGTGACCCGGCCCACGGTCAGCGGGCCGTCGACCGGTCCCAGGGTGGCGACCTCCTCGACCTCATGGCCGATGCGCACCAGCGTCTGCTCCAGCTCGGCGGCCTCGACGTTCCAATCCGGCGCGCCGGCCGCCACGATCTCACGTAGCCAGCTGTAGGGAACGCGCATCAGGCACCCACCCCGAACGGAAGCGAGAACCGCACGTCGCCCTCGACCATGTCGCGCATGTCCGGAATCCCGTTGCGGAACTGCAGGGTTCGTTCCAGCCCCATGCCGAACGCGAAGCCGGAGTACGCGCCCGGATCAATCCCGGCGGCGCGCAACACGTTTGGATGCACCATCCCGCAACCGCCCCACTCCACCCAGCCGGGGCCGCCCTTCTTGCCGACGAACCAGACGTCGACCTCGGCGGACGGCTCGGTGAACGGGAAGAAGTGTGGCCGGATCCGGGTGCGCGCCTCGGGGCCGAACTCGGCGCGCGCGAACGCATCCAGCGTTCCCCGCAGGTGCGCCATCGTCAGGCCGCGGTCCACCGCCAGACCCTCGACCTGGTGGAACACCGGGGTGTGGGTGGCGTCGAGCTCGTCGGTGCGGAACGTGCGGCCGACCGAGACGATGTAGACGGGCAGCTCGCGGGCGAGCAGGGTGCGCACCTGCACCGGCGACGTGTGGGTGCGCAACAGCTGCCGGGAATCGTCGGGCGCGATGTAGAAGGTGTCCTGTTCGCTGCGCGCGGGGTGGTCGGCCGGGAAGTTCAGCGCGTCGAAGTTGAACTGCTCGGTCTCGACCTCCGGGCCCTCCGCCAGTTCCCAGCCCATCGCGATGAAGGTGTCGGCGATGTGCTCGGCCAGGATCGTGATCGGGTGCCGGGCGCCGGGCGGCTGCCGGGTCGACGGCAACGTGACGTCGATGCCCTCGGCGACCAGCACCGCGGCGTCGCGCTCTGCCCGCAGGACCGCGAGCCGCTCGTCGTAGCCGCGTTGGGCTTCGGTCCGGGCGGCGTTGACCCGCTTGCCGGCATCGGCGCGCTCGTCCTTGGGGACGCCGCCGAGCGCCTGGCGCGCCAGCGCCAGGGGTGCGCGGTCACCGAGGTGCTCGGTCTTGGCGCGCGCCAGCGTGTCGAGATCGCCGGCCCGCGCGAAGGCCTCCCGGGCGGCGCTGACCGCTGCGGCCAGGGCTTGCGGCGACAGATCGACGGGTTGATCACCCACGCGGCGACACTCTCCTTGCTGACGAGGCTGTTCGGGCTGCCCGCATCGATGTGCTTCCGCGCGGCACGGGTCGAGTGCTGATCATAGTGATTCGGCGCGCGGCACCCGCCGGGCGCTTGGCGGTCGAGCCGGCGGGTGGCCGCCGCGGGCCACCGACGGCGGTGTGGCTTAGCCGGCGACGGCCGGCTGCGGCCCGCCCAGCGTGTCGTCGCCCAGCACGGGGGCCTCCAGCGGGGCGACGCCCCGACCGCCGGCGACCTTGGTCACCTTGTAGGCGACGAACGCGCCGATGACACCGAAGACCGGCGTCGCCGCCATGGTCCCCCAGTGGTGGGCCAGCATCAGGAAGCCGAAGCCCGCGGACGCCGCCAGCATCAGGTAGCGCGCGGGCGTCCAGTGGATCGGCTGCCTGAACCGGGCGGACACCAGCACGCCCAGGATCACGGCGACCGTGTGGCCGGCGTCGGTGAAGTCGCCGCCGATGATCGCCGAGGCGATGCCCGCCGACACCCACCAGCCGACCCAGCCGGCCCGCCAGCGCGACGGGATCACCGCGGTCATCGCGCCGAGCACCGCCAGCGCACCGTAGCTCATGCCGACGTCGCTGGCCCGGGTGATCGACACGGGCAGCCAGCCGAACTCGACCGACGCGGCCAATGCGGCCGCCACCAGCAGGGTCGCGCCGATGTGGCCGACGAGGAAGGCCACCACCAGCCGGATGGTGCGCAGATGCAGCTCGGCCAGCGCCAGCAGGCAGGTCAGGAAGGGCAGCCAGAAGTAGAGCGGGCCGGCGTCGACCACCAGAGCGCTGCCCAGCAGCGTGCCCAGGTGGCCGTGGGCCAGGTTGTGCACGTTGGTGCTGGCGCGCGCAACGATGACGTCATGCGCGTGCGGGCCGAGGGCCAGGATGGCGCAGCTGATGGCGAGCAGCACCGCCGCATACCCCACAGTGAACTGGACCCGGGCGAGCCGGGACGCGATGCCCCCTAACATTGGCATCCATTATGGCTGCGGTTTTGTCTCGGCTGTGTCATCAGGGCCTGACAACTCCTTAAGAGTCTTGAGGCGATATATCGCCAAATCGTCGGGAATGCCGGCGGGCTTCGGCCCGAAAACCGGCTTCCTCGTGCGTTTGGCCTCGACGCCCAACGCGTCCAACTCGCTTTGCGGTATGAGATCTAACGTTGAACTCGACACCATGATTCCACCCTTGGTGGCCCTTTCCATAACTCGTGCGGCGATGTTCACATCGACGCCGAGCCAGTCGGCGGCCAACCGCTGCGGGCGTCCCGTGTGGATTCCGACCCGCATCCTGGGCGTATAGCCGTCCACCTCGACCGATTTCAGCGCGTCCTTGGCGGCCAGCACGGCGCGCACGGCGACCGTCGGATCACCGAACACGGCCATGATGCCGTCGCCCATCCGTTTGACGATGTGTCCGCCGGCGTCGAGCAGGGGCGGCTCGAGGGCCCGCGCCACCTGCCGCAGCAGCACCAGCGCCGCGTCGTCGCCGGCTTGCAGGGACCACGTCGAGAAGCCGACCAGGTCGGTGAAGACCAGCGTCACCTCCGGGTTGGCCGGCCGGCGCGACACCCCTTCGGTCAGCGCCTGCCACACCTGCAGCACCCCGAGGCTGACCTCGCGCGACACCGCGTCGCGGTCGCCCAGCAGCCGGTCGGCAGCGCGCGCCGCGGCGCGCGGGCCACCCTCGCCCGCCGTGGACAGCGGATCGCCGAACTCGGGGTCGCCGGGCAGCAGCCGGCGGGCGCGCCGGATGAAGGCGACCGCCG
This sequence comes from Mycobacterium sp. 1245801.1, assembly GCF_001673055.1. NCBI lineage: Bacteria > Bacillati > Actinomycetota > Actinomycetes > Mycobacteriales > Mycobacteriaceae > Mycobacterium > Mycobacterium sp. 1245801.1. The sequence goes on along the minus strand of NZ_LZKY01000417.1, from coordinate 12,584 downwards.
CGGGGCTGCGGTTGCGGCTGTGCAGCCATTGCGTCGCGCTGTGCACCGACAGTGGAGAGCGCGGCGGAGCCGAGTGCGCCTGGGATTCTTCGGCCTCGCCCGGGTCCAGATCGCGACGCGCGAGTTCCACCCGGCCAGGTTATTTGGTTTTCTTCGAGGCAGGCAATGACGGCCGCGCCCGATGTGTCACACGTCGCACCAAACCGCCTGATCACACTGGTGCCACACCGGTGTCCAAGCTCGATAACACCCGGCGGACACCTCGCCGAAATCGTAGACAACGCCCGTTGTCAAAGTTATCGTGAGCCCAACCGGAGCAGGAGGCCGCGATGACTGGCACTGTGCATGCGGGCGGGACTGCGCCCGCCGATCCGCTCGGACCAGATTCTTTGACCTGGAAGTATTTTGGCGACCTGCGCACCGGAATGATGGGCGTGTGGATCGGGGCGATCCAGAACATGTACCCCGAGCTCGGCGCGGCCGTCGAGGAGCATTCGATCCTGCTGCGCGAGCCGCTGCAGCGGGTGGCCCGGTCGGTCTACCCGATCATGGGGGTGGTCTACGACGGCGACCGGGCGTCGCAGACCGGCCGGCAGATCACCAGCTACCACCACACCATCAAGGGCACCGACGCGGCCGGGCGGCGCTATCACGCGCTGAACCCGGAGACCTTCTACTGGGCGCACGCCACGTTTTTCATGCTGATCGTCAAGGTGGCCGAGTACTTCTGCGGCGGCCTGACCGAGGCCGAGAAGCGGCAGCTGTTCGCCGAGCACGTCCAGTGGTACCGGATGTACGGCATGAGCATGCGGCCGGTGCCCGAAACCTGGGAGGAGTTCCAGGAGTACTGGGACCGGGTTTGCCGCGAGGAGCTGGAGATCAACCAAGCGACGCTGGACATCTTCCGGATCCGCATCCCCAAGCCGAAATTCGTGCTGATGCCCACACCGATCTGGGACCAGATCTTCAAGCCGCTGGTCGCCGGCCAGCGCTGGATCGCGGCGGGGCTGTTCGAGCCCGCGGTGCGCGAGAAGGCCGGACTGCACTGGACCCCGGGCGACGAGGTGTTGCTGCGCCTGTTCGGCAAGCTCGTCGAACTGGCCTTCCTGGCGGTGCCCGACGAGATCCGGCTGCACCCGCGCGCGCTGGCCGCCTACCGCCGCGCCGAGGGGCGACTGCCCACCGACGCGCCGCTGGTGGAGGCCCCGCCGTTCATGGCGCCGCCGCGCGACCGGCGCGGGCTGCCGATGCATTACTTCCCCCCGTCGGCGAAGTCGCCGTTGGACCCGGCGCTGCAGCCCGCCCGGGCGCTGATGGAACGCGCCGGTTCGCTGGTGCACACGACGCTGTCGCTGGCCGGCCTGCGCGCCGGGCGGAGCCGGCCCAAACGCGCCGCTAAGGCCGCGTAGGCAGGTTCAGCGCCCGCGCGCTCTGATACAGGCAGATGGCCGCCGCGGACGCCACGTTCAGGCTCTCCGCCCCACCGGCCATCGGGATCCGCAGCCGGTGGTCGGCCGCCGCGGCGATTTCGCTTGGCAGACCGTGTGATTCGGGGCCGAACAGCCACGCCGTCGGCACGCCGAGCAGTTCGCCGGCCTCGTCGAGCCGCGTCTGGGCGTCGACGGTGGTGGCGAGCAGCTGCAGGCCCGCGGCGCGCAACGCGTCGACCGCGGCGAGCGGGTCCGGCGCGACGACGACCGGGACCGAGAAGATGCTGCCGGCCGACGCGCGCAGGCACTTGCCGTTGTACGGGTCGACGCTGTGGCCGCCCAGGATGACGCCCGCCGCGCCCAGGGCGTCGGCGAGGCGGATGAGGGTGCCGGCGTTGCCCGGTTCGCTGATCTCGACGGCGACCGCGACCAGTGCGGGCGGGCCGGCCAGCACGTCGGAAAGTCGGGTCGCCGGCGTTTCGCACACGGCGACCAGGCCGGCCGGAGTGACGGTGTCGGACAACGCTTTCGCCGCGCGCTCGCTGACCGGGTGCACCGGGCAACCCGCGGAAGCCAACGTCGCCAGCAGCGACTCATGCCGCTGCTGGGCGACTTCGGTGACGAAGACGTCGCGGACCAGGCCGCGGCGGGCGGCGGCCTCGACGAGGTTGGGGCCCTCGGCGAGGAATCGGCCCGCCCGCCGGCGGCCGACGTGGCGGTGCAACTTGACCGCCGCGGCGACCCTGGCCGAACGTTCGGTCAGCACCTGCGCTTGTTAGGCCGCTTCTCCCGAATCCGAGGGAGCGTTGACATCCTCGGGCAGGGCCGCCCGCGCGATGTCGACCAGCGCCGTGAAGGCGGCCGGGTCGGCAATCGCGATGTCGGACAGGTTCTTTCGGTCCACTTCCACACCGGCGGCCTTGAGGCCCTGGATCAGCCGGTTGTAGGTGATGTCGTTGGCGCGCGCCGCCGCGTTGATCCGCGAGATCCACAACTTGCGGAACTCGCCCTTGCGCGCACGACGGTCGCGGTAGGCGTAGTTCAGCGAATGAAGCTGCTGCTCTTTGGCCTTGCGGTAGAGCCGGGATCGCTGGCCGCGATAGCCCTTCGAGGCCTTCAGGATGCTGCGCCTCTTCTTGTGGGCGTTGACCGCCCGCTTCACGCGTGCCATTGGATGTTCCTACTCTCGTTCACAATTGGTTGGTCGGATCGCCGTGCCAGCTCGCGCTGCGGGTCTGGCCGGCGCGGTGGTCAGCCGTTCAGCAGGCTGTTGACGCGCTTGGTGTCGTTGGCCGACACCGTGGTGCGGCCGTCGAGCCGCCGGGTCCGCTTGGTCGGCTTGTGCTCGAGCAGATGCCGGCGGTTGGCCTGCTGGCGAACGATCTTGCCGGTTCCGGTGCGCCGGAACCGCTTCGACGCCCCGCTGTGGGTCTTGGCTTTGGGCATGTTTCCTCTGTTCTATGAAGTGCTCGAGTGCGGGGCACTCGGGCGCTTGAAAAGTCTCGCGCTGGGTCAGTTCGACGAAGGTTCGGCTTCGGCGGCCGCATCGGTCTCCGATGCCGCGCCGCCCCCCGGTCCTTCCGGATGGCGCGCCTTGGCGCGAGTCTTCGCGCCGCGGTGCGGTGCCAGCACCATCGTCATGTTGCGGCCGTCCTGCTTGGCGGACGTTTCGACGAAGCCGTATTCGGCGACGTCCGCTCCCAGGCGCTGAAGCAGCCGATAGCCCAGCTCGGGCCGCGACTGCTCACGTCCGCGGAACATGATGGTGACCTTCACCTTCGACCCCGCCTCCAGGAAGCGGATGACGTGACCCTTTTTGGTCTCGTAGTCGTGATCGTCGATCTTGGGTCGCAGCTTCTGTTCTTTGACGACGGTCTGCTGCTGGTTCCGGCGGGATTCGCGCGCCTTTTGCGCCGCTTCGTATTTGAACTTGCCGTAGTCCATGATCTTGCAGACCGGCGGTCTGGCGTTCGGGGCAACTTCGACAAGGTCAAGATCGGCGTCCGCAGCGACGCGCAGTGCGTCTTCGATGCGCACTATGCCTACCTGCTCTCCCCCTGGGCCGATCAATCGGACTTCAGGTACGCGAATGCGCTCGTTGACGCGGGTCTCAGTGCTGATGGGGCCTCCCTTGTTGGGCTTCTGTAGGTCCTGCGGTGACGACCGCCTGGGTCGGTCCGGGAATCAGCGGCGGAGACATCACACCACTAGCAAAAAAGCCCTGCACAAGCAGGGCCCAATGCCGACCGATCGCGGCTGCAAACTGCTCGAGCCGCCCGCGTCACCCGCGGAACAGGCATCCGCGATGCCTGTGACCGGACCGCTGAACCTTTCGAAGATCCGCAACGGGATTTCATCGGCTCGCGGTGGGAGTGGGACTCCACTTAACTGTTCCTGGCATTCGCCGGGATGGTCGCAGCCGCTAGTTTAGCAGCCTTGAGGTGGCTTTTAGCACTTCGGCCGGTCGACCGCGCCGCAACGGGCCGGCGGCCGGCCCGAAACCACGCCCAAACTGGCGGCCGCCAGTCTCAGCGCTTCGACAAGCTTTTCACGGATTGAGGGCATATCCTCGCGGTCTGTGACACTCGCATCTCCTAGTTCGAGGCCCGGTTCGGGCCCTCGTTCAGGCCTGCGTTCGGGGCCGCGCGGCCGGTCGAACTCGCGGTACCGCTGGGTGCCGGCGGCGGCCGGATGGACCGTGGGCGTCATCGCGACCGTGTCGCTGCTCGGCAGCGTGTCCCCGCTGATCCGGTACCTGATCAAGGTCCCGCGCGAGTTCATCAACGACTACCTGTTCAACTTCCCGGACACCAGCATCGCGTGGTCGTTCATCCTGGCGCTGCTGGCCGCGGCCCTGACCGCGCGCAAGCGCATCGCCTGGCTGCTGTTGCTGGCCAACATGATCCTGGCCGCCGCGCTGAACGCCGCCGACATCGCCGCGGGCGACAACACCGCCGCGGAGATCTTCGGCGAGAACCTCGGCTTCGCCGTCCACATCGTGGCGATCGTCCTGCTGGTGCTGGCCTACCGGGAGTTCTGGGCCAAGGTCCGCAAGGGTGCGCTGGTCAAGGCGGCCGCGGTGCTCATCGCCGGCGACGTGGTGGGCATCCTGGTGTCCTGGGGCCTGGTCGAGTTGTTCCCGGGAACGCTGGCCCGCCAGGACCGGCTGCCGTACGTGGCCAACCGGGTGGTCGGATTCGCGCTCGCCGATCCCGACCTGTTCACCGGCCGGCCGCACGTCTTCCTGAACGCGATCTTCGGGTTGTTCGGCGCGCTGGCGCTGATCTTGGCGACGATCGTGCTCTTTCAGTCCCAGCGCGCGGAGAACGCGCTGACCGGCGAGGACGAATCGGCCATCCGCGGCCTGCTCGAGCTGTACGGCAAGAACGACTCCCTGGGCTACTTCGCCACCCGCCGCGACAAGTCGGTGGTCTTCGCCCAAAGCGGACGCGCCGCGGTCACGTATCGCGTCGAGATCGGCGTCTGCCTGGCCAGCGGTGACCCGATCGGCGATCCGCGGGCGTGGCCGCAGGCCGTGGACGCCTGGCTGGGGTTGTGCCAGACCTACGGCTGGGCGCCCGGGGTGATGGGCGCCAGCACCCAGGGCGCGCGGGCCTACCGCGAAGGCGGTCTGAACGCGCTCGAGCTCGGCGACGAAGCCATCCTGCGGACCGCCGATTTCAAGCTGTCCGGCCCCGACATGCGCGGCGTCCGCCAGGCCGTGACCCGGGCCCGTCGGGCTGGCCTGACCGTGCGGATCCGGCGCCACCGCGACATCAGCGCCGAGGCCATGGCCGACACCATCGCCCGCGCCGACGCCTGGCGCGACACCCAGACCGAGCGCGGCTTCTCGATGGCGCTGGGCCGACTCGGCGACCCCGCCGACGGGGACTGCCTGCTGGTCGAGGCGCTGGACCGCGACGGCAGCGTCGTCGCGATGCTGTCGCTGGTTCCCTGGGGGACCACCGGTGTCTCCCTGGACCTGATGCGCCGGTCGCCGCAGTCCCCCAACGGCACCATCGAGCTGATGGTCAGCGAGCTGGCGCTCAATGGCGAAACCCTTGGCATCACCCGCATCTCGCTGAACTTCGCGATGTTCCGCTCGGCGTTCGAACAGGGCGCCCAGCTCGGCGCGGGTCCGGTCGCCCGGCTGTGGCGAGGACTGTTGCTGTTCTTCTCGCGGTGGTGGCAGCTGGAAACCCTGTACCGCTCGAACATGAAGTACCAACCCGATTGGGTGCCGCGTTACGCCTGCTACGAGGACGCCCGGCTGATCCCGCGGGTCGGCGTCGCTTCGGCACTCGCCGAGGGCTTTTTGGTGTTGCCGTTCGGGCGGCGCAAGACGCACACCGGCCACTACCCCGCCGTCCCGCCACGGTTGGCGGAGTCCGGGCTGCTGCATCACGACGGCAGCGCCCCGGACGTCAGCGGGCTGCGGGAACGCCGGGAGTCCGCCGACGAGGAGGAGTCCAGGTCACGGCTGCCCGAACAAGTTCGAGTGCGCCTGGCCAAGCTGAAAGCCCTGAAGCACAACGGCGTTGACGCTTACCCGGTGGGGACCCCGCCCACCCACACCATCGCCCGGGCCCTGGTCGCCGACGACCAGGAAAGTGTGACGGTGGCGGGACGGATCCTGCGGATCCGCGACTACGGCGGCGTGCTGTTCGCCGACCTGCGCGACTGGTCGGGGGAAATGCAAGTGCTGCTGGACAATTCGCAGCTGCAGCGGGGGCGGACCGCGGACTTCACCGCGGCCATCGACCTGGGCGATCTGGTCGAGGTGTCCGGGCAGATGGGCTTTTCCAAGAAGGGAAGCCGCTCGCTGATCGTCACCGACTGGCGGATGATCGGCAAGTGCCTGCGGCCCCTGCCGAACAAGTGGAAGGGGCTGACCGACCCGGAGGCGCGGGTGCGGACCCGCTACGTCGACCTGGCCGTCAATCCCGATTCGCGCGAGCTGATCAAGGCCCGCAGCGACGTGTTGCGTTCGGTCCGGCAGACGCTGTTCGCCAAGGATTTCATCGAGGTCGAGACCCCGATCCTGCAGCAGATCCACGGTGGAGCGACCGCGCGGCCCTTCGTCACGCACATCAACACCTACGACCTGGACCTGTTCCTGCGCATCGCCCCCGAGCTCTACCTGAAGCGGTTGTGCGTCGGCGGCGTGGAGCGTGTCTTCGAATTGGGCCGCGCCTTCCGCAACGAGGGCGTCGACTTCAGCCACAACCCGGAGTTCACCCTGCTGGAGGCCTACCAGGCCCACGCCGACTACACGGTGTGGATCGATGGCTGCCGCGAGCTCATCCAGAACGCCGCCGAGGCCGCGCACGGCGAGCAGGTGGTGCTGCGACCCCGCACCGACGGGGGGGACGGCCGGCTCGAGCCCGTCGACGTCTCCGGGGTGTGGGCGGTCAAGACCGTCTATGACGCGGTGTCCGAAGCGCTCGGCGAGCGCGTCGACCCCGCCACGTCGCTGTCCGCCCTGCGCAAGCTGTCCGACGCCGCGCACATCCCCTATCGGGCGCACTGGGATGCCGGCGCGGTGGTGCTGGAGCTGTACGAGCATCTGGTCGAGGACCGGACCGAGGAGCCGACGTTCTATATCGACTTCCCGACGTCGGTGTCGCCGCTGACCCGGCCGCACCGCAGCGAACCGGGCGTGGCCGAGCGGTGGGACCTGGTGGCCTGGGGGGTCGAGCTGGCCACCGCCTACAGCGAGCTCACCGACCCGGTGGAACAGCGCCGCCGCCTGCAGGAGCAGTCGTTGTTAGCTGCCGGCGGGGATCCCGAGGCGATGGAGCTCGACGAAGACTTCCTGCAGGCGATGGAGTACGCGATGCCGCCCACCGGCGGACTCGGGATGGGCATCGATCGGCTCGTCATGCTCATAACGGGCCGCAGCATCCGGGAGACCTTGCCATTTCCGCTGGCCAAGCCGCATTAGCGGCGGCCCCGAACGTCCGTAGAGCCCAGCGCGAACATTCGGTGAATTTGTTCCAGGCCGATTAACTTTAGATCACAATGACTCACGTGACAGGCCCGACGGACAGCGCCGCGGCGCAGGTCCTGGCAAGTAGCCACACCTCGCTGATGCATGGCTGGGTGCCGGCGACGATCCAGGTGCTCGCCGCGATTGTGCTGCTCCTGGCGGTCGGCTGGCGGTCGCGCCGCTGGCGCACCGTGTGGCTGCCGGCCGCCGCGCTGGCCGGCGGGGTCGCCGCCTACCTGACGCACTGGTACATCGTCGACCGCGGGCTCTCCGACGACCCCGCACCGGCGGCGCTGTGGCTGTGGATCGCCCTGACCGGCATGGCGGCGGCCGTGCTGGTGCTGGGCTGGCGCACCGCGCGCCGCTGGCGGCGCGGCGCCGCGGTGCTGGCCGTACCGTTGTGCTTGCTCAGCGCGGCGCTGGTGCTCAACCTGTGGGTCGGCTACTTCCCCACCGTGCAGTCGGCGTGGAGCCAGCTGACCTCGGGGCCGCTGCCCGATCAGACCGATCAGGCCACCGTTACCGCGATGGCCGCCAGCCGAATCCGGCCGCCGCACGGCACCGTGGTGCCGGTGGCGATCCCGTCCGACGGGTCGCACTTCAAACACCGCGGCGAGCTGGTCTACCTGCCGCCCGAATGGTTCGCGACCACCCCGCCGCCGGCGTTGCCGGCGGTGATGATGATCGGCGGGCAATTCAACACACCCGCCGACTGGACCAGGGCGGGCAACGCGGTCAAGACGATCGACGACTTCGCGGCCGCACACGACGGCAAGGCGCCGGTGCTGGTGTTCGTCGATTCCGGCGGCGCGTTCAACAACGACACCGAATGCGTCAACGGGGTTCGGGGCAACGCCGCCGATCACCTAACGAAAGACGTTGTGCCGTTCATGATTTCGACCTTCGGGGTCAGCCAGCACCGGTCCAACTGGGGCGTCGCGGGCTGGTCGATGGGCGGCACCTGCGCCGTCGACCTGACCGTCATGCACCCCGAGCTGTTCAGCGCGTTCGTCGACGTCGCCGGTGACTTCTTCCCCAACGCCGGCAGCAAGGCCCAGACCATCGCCAGGCTGTTCGGCGGAAACGCCGACGCCTGGGCGGCTTTCGACCCGACCACGGTGATCACCCGGCATGGGCCATACCGCGACGTGGCCGGCTGGTTCGCGATCTCGTCCGACGGCCCGCCGCCGCGCCGCGACCTGCAGCTGGCCGACAGCGGCGCCATCCGCCTCGCCGGACGCGAGGCGGCCGCCAATCCCGGCAATCAGACGGCGGCCGCCTATTCGCTGTGCGCGATCGGCCGCTCCAACGGAATCGACTGTGCGGTGGTTCCGCAGCCCGGCAAGCACGACTGGCCGTTCGCGGACCGGGTGTTCGCGGCCTCGCTGCCCTGGCTGGCCGGGGAGCTGGGCACGCCGGGAATTCCGCGCACCCCGTTGCCCGCCGCATCCGCGCCGGGCGCCGGCGCCCCGGTGGTCGTTCCGGCCGAACATTCCAAGCGATAGCGCCGGTGTATCCGGTTGCGCGCGTGCGGCGTGCGGTGTTCGCGCGGCACTGCCATCCGCTGAGCGCATGGACCCGGTGGGCGAGCACGCCGCTGATCCTGGTCCCGATATGGACGCGACGATGGCGCCATGCGGCCTGGATTACGTTGTGGCTGGCGGTGAATCCGGTGGTGTTCGGCAAGCCGGCGCAACAGCACGCCTGGTCGACGCGGGCGATGCTGGGCGAGGAGCTGTGGATCACCCGCCGGCCCCGCGACGCGGCGATGGTGGTCAGCGTGGCGTCGTCGGCGGCCGCGGTGGGCGCGGCGCTGGCCGCACGCCGGCGTCGGCTGCGACCGGCGCTGATCGCCGTGGCCCTGCAGATGACGTTGACGCTGGTGTACTGGGAACAGATGGTTCGCTACCTCGAGCGGCGGTCGCAGTAGGGTCGCGGGACCTGGTGCGCGGGAACGCCGTTCGTCGACGAGGGCAGGCGGGTGGCCGCGCCCATGGTCGGGCGGAACGCAGGCGCGGTGACGATGCGCGGATATGGTGGTCCGATACCTTCGTACCGGGATGCGATACGGGTGTATTGTCCGGCCGTGGGACCCACCCGGCTGTTTCCTTATGACCCGCCCCCGCCAGCGGAGCCGTCGCTCAAGGAGCGCATTCGCGACGCCGCGCTGAGCTGCTTTGCCGTTCGCGGCATCGCCGCCACGACGCTGCGCGCGGTCGCCGAAACCGCGGACGTGTCGATTGGGCTGATACAGCACCACTTTCGCACCAAGGCCGCGCTGAGCGCCGCCGTCGATCAGTACGTCCTGCAGACGGTGAGCGAGGCATTGGCAGCCGATACGCCGTCCGAGCCGGCCGCCGACAGCCTCAACGAGGCGGGGCGCCGGCTGACCGCACTGATGGTCGAACGTCCCGATGTGATGACCTATCTCGGGCGTGCGCTCGCCGAGGGCGGCGCACTGGGTTCGGTCATCTTCACCGGGCTGGTGGGTATCAGCGCGGGCCAGGGCGAACAATTCGGGCAGCAGGGCAAGCTGCGAGGAGACCTCGATCCCGACTGGGGGGCGCTCAATCCGCTCATCCTGCGCATCGGCGCGATCATTCTGCATCCCTATATCGAGCTCTATCTGGGTGAGGCGTTCTTCAGCGAGCCACAGCTGCGACGCTGGGACGCCGCGGTCACGAGCCTGATTCGGCGCGGGCAGTTCCTCGAGGACACGGAGTCGCGGGACGAGGGCGTGACCGCTTGACGAGCGGCCAACCGCCGCGTTACCGCGGCCGACGCGCCGGTCAGGTGCTATACACGAAACACCATGGACGAGCGCACGGTAACCGCGTACAGCGCGCAGATTCTCGACATCGATGAACCCGGCGACCGTCTGATACTGGAGCGGCTGCGAGCCGATCCCACCGTCGAGATCGTCGACCGGCTCGACGCGCAACTGGCCAATCTGCGCGGCCTGCGCCCACCGCCGGATTCGACGCTGCTCGACGAAGGGGCCCGGTGGGCGTACTACCCGTGGCGGCGCGCCGCCGTTGCGGTGCTGGGGCCGCGCGGGTTTCGGGCGCTACGACTTGATCGCAACAGAAACAACATCACCGCGGCGGAACAGACCAAACTCAGCTCACTGACGATCGGCGTCGCCGGTCTGAGCGTCGGCCATGTCATCGCGCATACCTTGGCGGTTCAGGGCTTGTGTGGCCGCCTGCGGCTGGCGGATTTCGATCACTTGGAACTGTCGAATCTGAATCGGGTGCCGGCCACCGTATTCGACCTCGGATTGAACAAAGCTCAGGTCGCGGCGCGCAGGATCGCCGAGCTCGATCCCTACCTGGCGGTGGACGTGTTCGATGCCGGGATCACCGCGGACACCATCGATGCCTTTCTGGACGGACTGGACATCGTCATCGAGGAGTGCGATTCGCTCGACATGAAGATCGCCCTGCGGATGGCGGCCCGTGACAGGCGAATCCCCGTGTTGATGGCGACCAGCGACCGGGGGCGGGTCGACGTCGAACGCTTCGATCAAAACCCTGGGCGCCCGGTCATGCACGGGCTGCTGGATCAGCTCGATATCGAGCAAGTGGCCGGCATGAGCACCCGCGAGAAGCTCCCGCACATGCTGCGTTACGACGAAGCCGAGCACATCTCGCCCCGCACCGCCGCGTCGCTCATCGAGATCGACCGATCGCTGTCGACGTGGCCGCAGTTGGCATCCGATGTCATCGTCGGCGCTGCGGCGATGGCCGAGGCTGTGCGCAGAATCGGATTGGGTGAGAACCTGAGATCCGGCCGGTGCCGCATCGACACCGGCGCGGCGCTCGACGAACTCGACGAAGTCGAGACGGCCCAGCTTCACCCCGCGCGAGACACCGAACCGGGAAGCGACCCGGCCGCATCCGCATTCGACGACACAATTGTCGCCGCCGCGATGCGCGCCCCCTCGGGGGGAAACAGCCAGCCGTGGTGCATCGACGCGCAACCGACCAGCCTCACCATAAGCGTTGCCCCGGAACATACTTCGACGATGGACGTGGGCTTCCGCGGCAGCGCTGTCGCGGTGGGGGCCGCGTTGTACAACGTCAGGATCGCCGCCGCCGCCCGTGGGATGCTCGGACCGGTGAGCGTTTCCGAAGACGCAGCCGGGTCTCCGGTACGGGCCACGATGCACTTCGGAAACGGTAACGACCCCGCCCTGGCCGATCTGTACGAACCGATGCTCGCGCGCGAGACCAATCGTCATCGCGGAATCCCACAACCGCTCGACGATCAGACGGCCAAATTGCTCACCGTCACCGCCGAGGGCGAGGGCGCGCGTCTGCACCTACTCACCGAGCGAGACGACCTGGCGCGGGCCGCAACGATTTTCGGTGCGGCCGACCGCATCCGGTACCTGACGCGGCAACTGCACACCGAGATGGTCTCGGAGCTGCGCTGGCCTGGGGATCCCGACCCCGACACCGGTATCGACGTACGCTCCCTCGAACTCGAAGCCAGCGACCTGGCGCTGATGGATATCGTGCGCCGCCCCGACGTCATGGCTTACCTTGCCGAATGGAACGCCGGCAGCGCCTTGGGCGACGGCATGCGCGACGAAGTCCTCGGCAGCTCGGCGCTGGCGGTGCTGACCGTGACCGGAAGTCGCCTTGGTGACTACGTCCGCGGCGGGTCGGCCGTCGAGGCGGTATGGATCGTTGCCCAGCGGGAAGGCCTCGCCGTCCGGCCGTTGTCACCGGTCTTCCTGCACGCGCGAAATGCTGCCGATCTGCACGAGTTGTCGGCCGGTTTCGCCGGCGAATTGGCACGATTACAAGACGATTTCGTGCGCCTCACCGCGACCGCTCCCGAAGAATCCATCGTGCTGGCCTTGCGCTTGACCACCGCGCCGCCACCCTCGGTGTCCAGTCGCCGCAGCCCGAGCCGGGTCCGCACTCAAGGCCTCTGATCCGCCGCCGTCGCGCGGCGAGCACCATCGGCGCCACAGCACCTCAGAACGGCTTCGCCGTGAATCCCCATCGCAACAACGCCGACTCGCGGCGGGCCCTACCGCGCAACCCAGGGTCCCGCGTGCCGGTCACGCCGTGCGGTTCGCCGCGCGACCCGAATGTCCAGTACGCCTGCAGATAGGGCACGGGTGTCGAGTGGCCGCAATGCATTTCGTGCAG
>NZ_LZKY01000416.1:0-6370 GCF_001673055.1 Mycobacterium sp. 1245801.1 | reverse complement strand
CTGGAGATCAGGCGGCCCGTGGGACCGAGCCGGTCCGCGACGAGAAAGCCGGTCTCGCCCGGGCCCGCCGCCACCTCCAGAACGGTCTGGCCCGGTTGCGGATCAACCTGCTCGACGAGCCATTCGGACACCGCGCGCACGTCGCCGAACATGCGTTCCCGGTGCTGTTCCCAGGCCGGTGCCACGGATCTCCACTGCCGAAGCGCCTCCTCGGCTGAATGCGTCTCGGCCATGCTCGTCCCCCGCGTCGACCCGACATCCCCGGATGAGTGCAGCGTACTGTGAGCTGTGTCACGAGGGAAGGAGCCGAAAAGATGCCTGTTTTCGCACGTCCAGGTTCTGCCGGGGCGTTGATGTCGTACGAATCCCGCTACGAGAATTTCATTGGCGGGCAGTGGGTTGCGCCGGCCAAGGGCCGCTACTTCGAGAACCCGACCCCGGTCACCGGCCAGCCGTTCTGCGAGGTGGCCCGCTCCGACGAGGCCGACATCGACAAGGCACTGGATGCCGCGCACGCCGCCGCCCCGGCGTGGGGCAAGACGGCACCCGCGGAGCGCGCGGCAATCCTGAACAAGATCGCCGACCGCATCGAGGAGCACACCGCCGCGCTGGCGGTGGCTGAGGTCTGGGACAACGGCAAGCCGATCCGCGAGGCGTTGGCCGCCGACATTCCGTTGGCCGCCGACCACTTCCGCTACTTCGCCGCGGCGCTGCGCGCGCAGGAGGGCGCGCTGAGCCAGATCGATGACGACACCGTGGCCTACCACTTCCACGAGCCGCTCGGAGTGGTCGGGCAGATCATCCCGTGGAACTTCCCGATCCTGATGGGTGCCTGGAAACTGGCGCCCGCGCTGGCGGCCGGCAACGCGGTGGTGCTCAAACCCGCTGAGCAGACACCGGTTTCGGTGCTCTACCTGATGTCGCTGATCGGCGACCTGCTCCCGCCGGGAGTGGTCAACGTCGTCAACGGATTCGGCGCCGAGGCCGGCAAGCCGCTGGCGTCGAGCAACCGGATCGCCAAGATCGCGTTCACCGGCGAGACCACCACCGGGCGGCTGATCATGCAGTACGCGTCGCAAAACCTCATCCCGGTCACGCTGGAGCTCGGCGGCAAGAGCCCCAATATCTTCTTCTCCGACGTGATGGCCAAGGCCGACGACTACCAGGACAAGGCGCTGGAGGGCTTCACCATGTTCGCCCTCAACCAGGGCGAGGTGTGCACGTGCCCGTCGCGCAGCCTGGTTCAGGCCGACATCTACGACGAGTTCCTCGAACTGGCCGCGATCCGCACCAAGGCAGTCCGCCAGGGTGATCCGCTGGACAGCGAGACCATGCTGGGCTCGCAGGCCTCCAACGACCAGTTGGAAAAGGTGTTGTCCTACATCGAGATCGGCAAAAACGAAGGCGCCAAGGTGATCACCGGCGGCGAACGCGCCGAGCTCGGCGGCGACCTGTCCGGCGGCTTCTACATGCAGCCCACCATCTTCAGTGGCGACAACAAGATGCGGGTCTTTCAGGAGGAGATCTTCGGGCCGGTGGTCACGGTGACGTCGTTCGCCGATTACGACGACGCCATCTCGATCGCCAACGACACCCTGTACGGCCTGGGGGCCGGGGTGTGGAGCCGCGACGGCAACACCGCCTACCGGGCCGGGCGCGACATCCAGGCCGGCCGGGTGTGGGTGAACTGCTACCACGTCTATCCGGCCCACGCCGCGTTCGGCGGCTACAAGCAGTCCGGCATCGGCCGGGAGAACCACAAGATGATGCTCGACCACTATCAGCAGACCAAGAACCTGCTGGTGTCCTACTCCGAAAAGGCGCAAGGGTTCTTCTGATGCTTCCGCCCCCCGGGGTGGTCATCACCGCCCCGGCCGCCGAGGTGCTGGCGCGGTTGCAGGCCGCCCACGGCCCGGTGATGTTCCACCAGTCCGGTGGCTGCTGCGATGGGTCGTCGCCGATGTGTTATCCGCTCGGCGATTTCCTGGTCGGCGATCGCGACGTCTTGCTCGGCGTCCTCGACGTCGGGACAGACGGTGTGCCGGTGTGGATTTCGGGTCCGCAGTACACCGCCCACTATCGCGACAAGCACACCCAGCTGGTCATCGACGTGGTGCCCGGCCGCGGGGGCGGGTTCAGCCTGGAGGCGCCCGACGGCGTGCGGTTCCTGTCCCGCGGTCGCGTCTTCACCGACGACGAACGGGCCGCAATGGCCGCCGCGGCGGTGATCACCGGCGCGGATTACGAACGCGGTGAACGCCCCCCGGCACGGGGTCCGGTGGTGACCGACGCGGCGTCGTCAACGTGCCCCCCGCGCGGGTAGCCGCAGTACAGTCGAGAAAGTGATTCCCCTTCCGCGTCCCTGGTTGTTGGCCAGCGCCATGCTGATCGGCAGTGCGGTCGGACTTTTGGCGGGCGTGGCCTGCACCCTGGCGATTCACGCCAGCGTCCGCCCGGGCGTCGCCATCGCGTCGGTGGTCGGCATCCCCAGCGTCGTAGGGCTGGCGACGATCCTGTTCTCCGGGCGCCGGTGGGTCACCATGCTCGGGGCGTTCCTGCTGTCGGTGGCGCCCGGCTGGTTCGGTGTGCTCGTCGCGCTACGGGTGACCGCCGGTGGCTGACGACAAGGACGCCTCGAGCCCCGGCACCGAGGCGTTCGTACCGGACTTCTCGGATGACGAAGACGACTCCGAGCACACCGGCACCCAATCCTGGGTGCCCGATTTCGATGACGAGACCGGCGAGCACCCCGCGGTGGCCGAGCCGGAGCCCGCCGCCGCACCGGCGGCAGCCGCGACGCCGGAGGCTAGCGAGCAGGAGTCGCCCGAGCCCGTCGGCCCCGTGCAACCGATCAACGTGCCCGGCCGGTATCTCTACCTCAGGTGGTGGAAGCTGGCCCTGGTGCTGCTGGGCGTGTGGTCCGCGGCGGCCGTGATCGGGCTGGGGCTGTTCTCTTGGTGGTACCACTCGTCCGACAAGACGGCGGCGCTGTTCGTCGTCCTGGCCTACGTGGTGGTGTGCATCGTCGGCTCGGTGATGCTGGCGATGACCGAAGGCCGGCCGCTGATCTCGGCGCTCGCGGTGGCGCTGATGTCCGGGCCGTTCGCGTCGCTGGTCGCCGCGGCACCCCTGTACGGCTACTACCACTGCGAGCGAGCGGGGCACTGTCTGGTCGGTGTCATTCCCTATTGACGGCTCGCCCGGGCGGCCGCCAGAGGCCGCGGCCAACTAGGGTGGGCTCGTGACTTCTCACTATGACGTCGTCGTCCTCGGGGCCGGTCCCGGCGGATATGTCGCAGCCATTCGCGCCGCACAGCTGGGGCTGAGCACCGCGGTGATCGAACCGAAGTACTGGGGTGGCGTCTGCCTCAACGTCGGGTGCATCCCCTCCAAGGCGCTGCTGCGCAACGCCGAACTCGCCCACATCTTCACCAAAGAGGCCAAGACGTTTGGCATCAGCGGCGAGGCGACCTTCGACTACGGCGCCGCGTTTGACCGCAGCCGCAAGGTGGCCGAGGGCCGCGTCGCCGGCGTGCACTTCCTGATGAAGAAGAACAAGATCACCGAAATCCATGGCTACGGCCGCTTCACCGACGCCAACACGATCTCCGTCGAGCTCAACGAGGGCGGCACGGAGACGGTGACTTTCGACAACGCCATCATCGCCACCGGCAGCAGCACCCGCCTGGTCCCCGGCACGTCGCTGTCGGCCAACGTGGTCACCTACGAGGAACTGATCCTGTCCCGCGAGCTGCCGGAGTCGATCATCATCGCCGGTTGCGGGGCGATCGGCATGGAGTTCGGCTATGTGCTGAAGAACTACGGCGTCGACGTGACCGTCGTCGAGTTCCTGCCGCGCGCGCTGCCGAACGAGGACGCCGATGTCTCCAAGGAGGTCGAGCGGCAGTTCAAGAAGCTGGGCGTGAAGATATTGACCAGCACCAAGGTCGAGTCGATCTCCGACAACGGCTCCGAGGTGACCGTGGTGGTCAGCAAGGACGGTAACTCGCAGGAACTCAAGGCCGCAAAGGTGTTGCAGGCCATCGGTTTTGCCCCAAATGTCGAGGGCTACGGCCTGGAGGCGGCCGGCGTCGCGCTGACCGACCGCAAGGCCATCGGAATCACCGACTACATGCGGACCAACATCGAGCACATCTACGCCATCGGCGACGTCACCGGAAAGTTGCAGCTGGCCCACGTCGCTGAGGCCCAGGGTGTGGTGGCGGCCGAAACCATCGCCGGCGCAGAGACTTTGGCGCTCGGTGACTACCGGATGATGCCGCGCGCGACGTTCTGCCAGCCCAACGTCGCCAGCTTCGGGCTCACCGAGGAGCAGGCTCGCGAGGAGGGCCACGACGTGGTGGTGGCGAAGTTTCCGTTCACCGCCAACGGCAAGGCCCACGGCGTGGGCGACCCCAGCGGGTTCGTCAAGCTGATCGCCGACGCGAAATACGGTGAGCTGCTGGGCGGACACCTGGTCGGCCACGACGTCTCAGAGTTGCTTCCGGAGCTGACGCTGGCCCAGAAGTGGGACCTGACCGCAACCGAGCTTGCCCGCAACGTCCACACCCACCCGACCATGTCCGAGGCACTGCAGGAATGCTTCCACGGCCTGACCGGGCACATGATCAATTTCTGAGTAAGAGATATGCGCACCGTCACCCCTCAGGCCCTCGCGGGTGCCGTCGGTGGCCTGGCGACCGGTTATGTCCTGTGGCTGCTGGCCATTTCGAACGGCGACAACGCGACCGCCGGCCACTGGGGCCCGCTGGTGCTGCTGGCGTCGGTGGTGCTGGGGATCGGCGCCGCGCTGTGGGGCTTGCGGCAGCGCCGGCGGGGCAAGCGGCCGTGGGCGGCGTTCGCCTTCGCGCTGCCGGTGCTTCCCGTGATACTGACGCTGGCCATCCTCGCCGACGTCTACCTGTAGCTAGCGCGGATGGTCCAGCGGAATCTCGAGCGCTGACATGGTCGCGGCCAGACCGTCGTATTGGCTTGCAAGCAAACAGAATTCGATCAGCTGCCGCCGATCCAGGTGGGCGGCCAGCGCCTGCCAGGTCTCGGCGGTGACCGTCCGGTCCTTGACGAACTCGTCCGTCGCCGACAGCAGCGCCTGCTGACGCACCGTCAGGCGCGCATCGACCGGGTCCAACCGCTGCGGCCACGCGAAGATCGCGGCCTGCAGATCGGCGTCGAGCCCGGCGGTGCGCGCCATCCGGCGATGGTGCTGCAACTCGTATTCGCACGAGCGCAGGTGCGCGACGCGCAGGATCACCAATTCGGTGTCGATGGTCGGGAGCTTGCCGCGCAGCAGTCGGCCCCCGTAGGCCAGCCAGGTCCAGAACAGCAACCGGCGCTGCCCCAGGGTGGTGAACAGGTGCATCTCCGGGGCCCGCACGGTGCGCGCACCCAGCTTGGCGATCACCCAGTTGATCGGCCCCAGTTCGCGGAACCGCCCCGGCGGGATGCGGCCGTCTGCCGGCGCGCTCACGGCTGGGTCACCAGGTAGGGCGACACCGTGCTGCGGTGCTCGTCGAGATCGAGTGCGCGGCCGAGTGCGGGGAAGGCGCGCTGTGGGCAATTGTCGCGTTCGCAGACCCGACAGCCCGCGCCGATCGGTGTGGCCACTGTTCCTGGTTCCCCCGAGACGTCGAGTCCCTCCGAGTAGACCA
The DNA here is from genome assembly GCF_001673055.1 of Mycobacterium sp. 1245801.1. Taxonomy (NCBI): domain Bacteria; kingdom Bacillati; phylum Actinomycetota; class Actinomycetes; order Mycobacteriales; family Mycobacteriaceae; genus Mycobacterium; species Mycobacterium sp. 1245801.1. The sequence goes on along the minus strand of NZ_LZKY01000416.1, from coordinate 701 downwards.
GCCGGTGAGCGTGGCGAAGCTCGCAGCCCAGGCCGATCGCGAAGGTCTTACCCGGCTGACCATACCGGGCCGCGCGCCGTTCCACGGTGCGGGCCACCCACATGTAATTGCGGCCATCGGGCATCTGGGCGATCTGCACCAGGATCTTGCCCGGGTTGGCGAACGTCTCGTAGACATTCCACAGCGGGCAGGTGCCTCCGCTGGAGGAGAAGTGAAACCCGGTGGCGGACTGACGTTTTGACATGTTCCCGGCCCGGTCGACCCGGACGAACGAGAACGGCACACCCCGCATCGACGGCCGCTGCAACGTCGAAAGCCGGTGTGCGATGGTCTCGTAACTGATCGAGTAGAACGAGGACAGCCGCTCGACGTCGTAGCGGAAATTCTCCGCGACGTCGTGGAACTGGCGGTAGGGGAGCACGGTGGCCGCGGCGAAGTAGTTGGCCAGCCCCAGCCGGGCGAGGGTGTGTGACTCGTCGCTGGTGAACTTGCCCTCCTCGACCAAAGTGTCGATCAGATCGCCGAATTCGAGGTAGGCCAGTTCGGCGGCCATCTTGAACACCTGCTGTCCCAACGACAGGTGGTTGCTGAATTCCAGCGTCTTGGTTTCGGGATCGAAGCGGTGCAGCACGGTGTCGCCTAGATCGATCCGCCGGTTGATGTGCACACCGTGCACCTCGGTGAGCCGGCGGGTCAGCTCG
>NZ_LZKY01000415.1:0-16362 GCF_001673055.1 Mycobacterium sp. 1245801.1 | reverse complement strand
TTCCGCCATCCGATCCCGCGTGCGGGCCAAGGCCCGGTCACCCTGCTCGGCGACGCCGCGCACACGATGCCGCCCACCCTGGCTCAGGGCACCAACCAGGCGTTGCTCGACACCATGGTGCTGTGCGGGGCACTGGCGGGCGTGCGTCGTGCGACAAACGTTCGCGGCGAAGATGTTTCGCGTGCGTTGCGGTCCTACGAGAAGACCCGGCGCCGGCGGGTCATGGCCGTGTCGTGGGCGGCGTCGTTGCCGGTGTCGCATGGTGAGCGCGTGCTCAGACCGGCAGCCCTGATCTCGGACCGGCTGCAGACCTCGGCGCTGACGACGTTTCTGCGCTTGACGAGCCATCGCCGGATGTCCGCTCAAATCAGCCGAAACTTGGGGGTAGTGGCGAAGATCCCGTCGAGCCCGTGAACGAACCGGCCGAATCCGTAAGGGTGCGAGGCGATTTCGACTTGCCCTCGCGCTGGCTCTGGCTGTTGAAGTGGTGCGTGCTGGCCCTGCCGCACTACCCGATCCTGATCCTGCTCTACCTGGTGTATCCGCTCTCGACCGTGGCCGCGGGCGTAGTGATCCTGTGCACCGGGCGGTATCCGCGGCCGCTCTTCGAGTTCAACGTCGGGGTGCTGCGCTGGTCGTGGCGCGTGATGAACTACCGATTCCCGATGAACAGCACGGACAAGTACCCGCCGTTCACCCTTGCGTCCCGGCCCGACTACCCCGGAGACCTTACCGTCGACTACCCGGACCGGCTGAAAAACTGGGCGGTGCTGGTGAAGTGGCTGCTGGCGATCCCGCAGGTCCTGCTGTGCTGGTCGATGGAGGCGCCGCTACAGGTGCTCTGCGTCATCTCCGCGGTGGCGCTGTTGTGCACCGGAACCATCCCGCAGGGCATGTTCGATCTGCTGATGGGCATGGTGCGCTGGCGCTACCGGGTGGCGGTGTACGTGTCGTTGATGCGCGACGAATATCCGCCGTTCCGAATGGATCTGGGCGGCCGATGACGCTCCGGCAATTCCTGTTCCTGCATGTGTACCGGGTCGGCCAGCCGGTTTTCGACCGGTTGTTCTACCACCGGTATCGGCGGGCCGCCCTGAGCAACGCGACCGGCCGGCTGTTGATGCTCGGCCTGGGGCCGGGAACAGACCTGAAGTTTCTGCCCGCGGCGGTGACGTCGGTCGCCGCGGTGGAACCCGAGGCGACGTTTCGGCGGATGGCCAGGCGGCTCGCGCAACGCCGTGGCATCGCGGTGGACCTCGTCGAGGGCGTCGGTGAAGCGATTCCGTTCCCGGACAACGCTTTCGATTCCGTGCATATCGGGCTGGTGTTGTGCTCGGTCGACGACGTGGCCGCGACCCTGCGCGAGATCCGGCGGGTCCTCGTCCCCGGGGGCCGGCTCGTCGTCCTCGAGCACGTGCGCGGAGACGGCGCGACGGGCCGGTTCCAGGACCTGATCGCCCGGCCCTGGTCGTGGCTGGCGGGCGGTTGCGAGCCGAACCGGCGAACCCGCGACGCGATCGCCGCGGCCGGATTCGACACCACCGGGCTACGCAGCGTTCCGCGAACGCCGGTGCCCTTCCCGTGCAAACCCCATCTGCAGGGATTCGCCATCCTCACTCGACGCTGACCGCCTCGATGATGGACAGGTGCGCCGCACGCCGTGCCGGTGGCACCGAGCCGAGCAGGCTGATCGCGAGCGCACCGAGCGTGAAGGCCAGCGCGAGCGGACTCAGGCGAAAGCCGACCTCGAAGTTCATGATGTCCCGGCTGATGCGGCTGAACAGCCACTGGTCGGTCAGTCCGAGCGCAAGCCCCAAAACGCCCCCCACCACACCGATTCCGGCCGCCTCGGCCAGGACCATCCGCAAGGTGAATCGCCGACTGGAACCCATTGCCCGCAGCACGCCGATCTCGCGGCGGCGTTCGATCACCGACAGCGTCAACGTGTTGAGCAGTGCGACCGCGGCCACCGTCACGACGATGATCCACACCGCGTTGGCGATGAACATGCTCTGATGCAGGGGGGCCTGCAGCCCCGCCAGCGCCGCGGCACCGTCGTACACGTGGTTCGGCGCGGGCACCGCCGCGCGGACCGCGGCCACCAGGCGTTGCCGGTTCACCTTCGGCGCGGCGACGACCTGCAGCGTCGTCGCCGCCGGGCGATCGAACCACGCCCGCAGGTGATCCAGGTCGATCCCGACCGTGCCGATGACCGTCGAGAAGAACGGCACCAGGGCCAGCACGGTCGCCTCCCGTGCGCCGTGCGGCGTCTGCAGCCGCAGGGGCTCACCGGCCCGCAGGTGCAGGATCGCGCCCAGATTCTGGGTGAGCACCACGCCCCGGCCGGCGAGCACCTCGGAGCGCACTCGTTCGTCGAGCGCTCCGAACAGCGCATCGTTGCTGCCGGTGGCGAACCCGTCGAGCAGCACCCGGGTGCCGCCGACGACGGCGAATCCGAACGCGCCCTCGGTCACTCGCGCCACCCCTGGAAGCGCGGCGATCTTGCCGGAAAGGCCTTGTGGCAGAGCGTCGGTGGGGTAACTGTCCGGGGGATCTGCGCTCACCCAGACGTCGGTGTCGGCGACCGGCGCGAAGATGCTACGGGCCGACCGGATCATGTCGGCGTTCGTACCGGTGATCACGACGGTGGTGAGCACCCCGATGAGCACGGTCATCACCGTCGCCCACACGCGCCGCGGCGCGCGTTGGATCGTCGCCGCCGCGAGCGCTCCGAACGATCCGAACGTGCGCGCCGTCGCCGCCGCGGCGTTGACGATGGGCCTGGTGAGCGCGAAGCCCAGGGCGATCTGCGCGCCCAACAGGGCGGCCATCGCGACGACGGCGTAGCTGCCGCGCTGGCCGGTGACGAGCACCGCCGCCACCGCGATCACCGCAACGGCGCCGACCCCACAGGCGACGCGCAACCACCGTGGCACGACGTCGGCCGCCGAGGCGCCGACCGGGGCCAGCGCCTCGATGGGCGAAACCTTGTACACCTGGCGCGCCGCCATCGCCGAGGCCGCCACGCTGGTGAGCACCGTCACCGCGAGCGCCAGCGGTAGCGCATAGCCGGGCAGCCAGTACTCGACGCGGGCTTCGAGCCCTTGCGTCACCGCCGGGGGCAACCGGCGAATCGCGATGTGGGCCGCCACAATTCCCAACGCGGACCCGACGGCCCCGCCGATCAGGCCGAGAACCGCGGCCTCCGCGAGCATGTCGCCGACGATGGCGACGCGCCGGCCGCCGATGGCGCGCAGCATCGAGATGACGGGCCGGCGCTGGGTGATCGCCATCGTCATCGTGGTGTAGATCAAAAACGCGCCGACCACCAACGCCACCGCGGCGCCCAGCAGGGCCATGTAGTTCATCAGCTTGACCCCGTCACCGGCGCGGGCCGCCCGGAAGCTGGGGGCCGCCACGATCGCGCGACCGTTCACCGCGCCGGTGACCGCGGCGCGAACGGCTCCGAGGTCGGCGCCGGGCTTGGTGGTGATCAGTATCGAGTCGAGTTGGCCGGTGCGGCCGGCGGCGTGCTGCGCCAAGGCGAGTGGGGCGAGCACGTAGTGCCCGCCGTTGAGGTTCGCGTATTGCTTGCCCGCGAGCACGTCGGTGACCGTGACCGAGGCCGAACCCAGTTGGAACGCCTGGCCTTTCGCGTAGCCGACCCGCGGCCCGACCTGAACGCCGGACGGCGTCGCGGACAGCGCCTGCACGGGTCGGGACACCGCGTCTGTCAACGCCCCGCCGAGGGCGGCGGTGCTCGCATCGGCGCCCAGCAGCAGCACGGGCCCCGACGGCGTGGTCGCCGACGTTCGAATCATCGGCGCCGCGGTCGCCACGCCCGGGACCGCGGCCACCTCGGCCAGGATCGAGTCGGGGAATCCGGCGTCGGTGATGCCCGACACCTCGAGCGCCGCGACGCCCGCGATCCCGTCGGCCAGCCGGCTCACCGACCCGGTGATCGACCCGAAGATGCCGAATACCGCCACCAAATACGCTGCCGATACCGCCATTACGGAGATCGACGCGACCGTGCGGCGCCTGTGTACGGTGAGCTCGCGCAGGCTGAAGACCCGCAGCCTGCTCGCCGTGGCCGTGATCGCCGATCCGGGTTTCACCCGGCGCCCGCCAGCACGTCGGAGCCGACCCGACCGTCCTGCAGGGTGATCACCCGGTCCGTGGCCGCGGCCGCGTCGGCGTTGTGGGTCACCATCACCACCAGCCGGCCCGCAGCGTCCTCGTGCGCCACCTCGGCCAACAGCGCCAAAATGGACGCCCCCGTGGCGGAGTCCAGGTTTCCGGTGGGCTCGTCGGCGAGAATCAGAGGCGGGTTCATCATCAACGCGCGCGCCACCGCGACCCGTTGCATCTGACCGCCGGACAGTTCGGCCGGGCGGTGCCCGGTCCGGTCGCCGAGCCCGACGCGATCCAGCAGCCGGATCGCCTCCGGTTTGGCGGCGCCCAGCCGGACCCCGTCGAGCAGCTTGGGAATGGCCACGTTCTCCCACGCCGACAGCGTCGGCAACAGGTTGAAGAACTGAAAGATGAAGCCCACCCGGTGATGGCGAAACCGCGACTGCTGCTCGTCGCCGAGTCGCCCGATCTCTTCGCCGTCGAACGCGATCGTTCCCGAATCGGGGGAATCCAGGGCCCCGAGCAGGTGCAGCAGCGTGCTTTTCCCGGCCCCCGAGGGCCCGACGACCGACACGAACTGCCCGTCCGCCAGCCACAGGCTGACCTCGTCGAGCGCCCGCACCGTCTGACCGCCGACCCGGTACTCGCGCACCACGTTGCGCAGTTCGATGGTCATCTCAACACCACGATGGTGACCGGTGAACGGTTCATGGACGAGCAATGAACCGACCGAGTGCCTACCTCGTTCCTTCAGGCATGCCCGGCAGGTACCGGGTGGCCGACCACATCGTCGGGCACCTCGCGGCAATCGGAGTCGACCACCTCTTCGGTGTGGACGGCGCCAACATCGAGGACGTGTACGACGCCGCGCACTTCCGCCCCGGCATCGACGCCGTGCTGGCCAAGCACGAGTTCTCGGCGGCCACCATGGCCGACGGGTACAGCCGCAGCGGGGCCGGGCTGGGCGTGGTGGCCGCGACCTCGGGTGGCGCAGCGCTGAACCTGGTTGCCGGGCTGGGCGAGTCGCTGGCCAGCCGGGTGCCGGTGCTGGCGTTGGTCGGCCAGCCCGCCGCCGCGATGGACGGTCAGGGCAGCTTCCAGGACACCAGTGGCGTCAACGGGTCGCCGAACGCCGAGGCGTTGTTCTCGGCGGTGTCGCTGTTCTGCCGCCGGCTGCGTACGCCCGCCGACATCGTCGCGCTGCTGCCCCGGGCGATCGCCGCGGCACGTTGCGGCGGCCCGGCGGTTCTGTTGCTGCCCAAGGATATTCAGCAGGCGACCCTGGACTGCGCGCAGAATGGGCGGCCGGTCGAGGGCCCGCGTCCCATCGGCAATCCGGACTCGATCGCCGAAATGCTGCGCGGCGCCAGCGGCCCGGTGACCATCATCGTCGGCGAGCAGGTCGCCCGCGACGACGCCCGCGCCGAGCTCGAAGCCCTGCGGGCGGTGCTGCGGGCGCGGGTGGCCACCGTGCCCGACGCCAAAGACGTCGCCGGCACACCCGGCCTCGGATCGTCGTCCGCGCTCGGGGTGACCGGCGTCATGGGCCACCCGGGCGTGGCTGAAGCGGTGGCCGGCAGCGCCGTGTGCCTGGTCGTGGGCACGCGCCTGTCGGTCACCGCGCGCACCGGGCTGGACGACGCTCTGGCGGCGGTGCCGACGGTCTCGCTCGGGTCGGCGCCGCCCTATGTGGCATGCCCGCACGTGCACACCGACGACCTGCGCGGCTCGCTGCGCATGCTGACCCAGGCGCTGTCCGGTCCGGGACGGCCCGCCAAGGTGCGGGTGCCGGGCCCGCTGCGGCCCACCGAGCTGACGCCGCCGCCCTGCGCGGGGCCGGGCCTGCGGTACCGCGACGCCATGGCGGTGCTGGACCGCGTCCTGCCCGACGGGGCCGACATCGTGGTCGACGCCGGCAACACCGGCGCCGCCGCGATTCACTACCTGCCGGCACGCCGCGGCGGCAGGTTCGCCGTCGCGCTCGGCATGGGCGGCATGGGCTACAGCTTCGGGGCCGGGATCGGAATGTCGTTCGGCCGCAACAACCGTGGCCGGCCCGGCGGCCATACCGTCGTGATCGCCGGTGACGGCGCATTCTTCATGCACGGCATGGAAGTGCACACCGCCGTGCAATATCGATTACCGATGACCTTCGTCCTGTTCAACAACAACGCGCACGCCATGTGCGTGACCCGTGAGCAGTTGTTCTATGACGACCTGTACAGCTACAACCGTTTTCGTCCCAGCCGGCTGGGGGCCGGGCTGGCGGCGATGTTCCCGGGCTTGACGTCGGTGGACGTCAACGACGTCGATGGATTCGCGGTGGCCATGGGCGCCGCGCTCGGCATCGACGGTCCGGCGGTGGTCAGCGTCGAGTGCGACGCCGACGAGATCCCGCCGTTTGCGCCGTTTCTCGCGGCTACGCACGTCAAACGCGCTGCCGCGGAGCACATTTCGCGTGTTAAGGAGAACCAGACCAATGTCGCCGCCAGCGCTTGAGGATATCCCCGACCTGATCGATGGCGTCACCCGCATCGAAACCAGCCCCAGGGAGAAGGCCACGCCGATCATCATGGACATGATGCGGTCGGTATACCCGCACGATGAGGTCTTCGGACAGTATTGCACCGTCAACGATTACATCGACTGCCCACCCGACGAGCTGTACGAGTACATGGCCGACACCCGCAGTCTGGAGGAGTGGACCTACAGCCTGCGCGGCTTCACACCCACGGACGAACCCGGGCTGTGGCTGGCCCACGACCGGCTGGGCTCGGAAACCAAGATCTACACCCGCACCGTCGCCAACGCGCAGGCCCGGACCGTGGATTACCACTGCGCCTGGGACCAGGGCAAGCACCTGTGGATGATCTACCTGATGCGCGTCGTCGACGCGGCGACGGTCCTCGACAAGCCGGGATCGGTTGTGCTGTGGACGAATTGCCACCACCCATTCTATGATCACAACCCGTATCCCGAGACCGCGCCCGCCCAGCGCCCGGTGTGGGTCGGCGACTTCTGGGACATGTTCGGCGCCGGCCATCTGCTGGAGCTGCGCAACCTCAAGGCGATCGCCGAGTACCGCCACCGCAACGGGCTGCCGGTGACGCCCGTCTGGATGAGGTGAGCGGGCCATGGGTGGCCCAAGCGTCAGCCTGATCGACGTCTCCACGTACCTGCCGGGTGAGCCGATCCCCGCCCACTATTACGCGCAATTCGCCGAATCCGACGACCTGCGCGACAATGTGATGTTCCGCGCGCCGAAGTTCCGCCATCACGTCGCCGCGGACGAGAGTTCCATCGACATGATCGAACGCGCCGCCCAGGGCCTGATCGACCGGCACGGGCACGACGCCGTCGAAGGCGCCGACGTGCTGATCACCCACACCCAGGTGCCCGACATGGCGTTCTACGGCCAGGGCGGTGGCATCGCGCACCGGCTGGGCATGCGACCGTCCTGGGTGCTCGACCTGAACAACGGCGGCTGCGCCGCATTCGTGTTGGCGCTCAACGTGGCTCGCAAACTGCTGGCCGCGGGCGAAGGGCACACCGCGCTGATCGCGATCGCGCAAAACGCGGCCGGCCAGTTCTTCGATCAGCCGACGATTCGCCGCAAGGCGCAGTCCGCGGTGCCCGGCGACGGCGCCGCGGTGGGGCTGGTCACGGTGGGCGGCCACTCACCCATCCTGGACATCGAGTGCCGCACCTACGGCGAGTACGCGGGCGAAATGACGCTGTCCTACGACCCGCCCCGCAAGTGGTGGCAGGCCGGTCCCGGCGAGGGCAGCATCGGTTTCACCGAAAGCAAGATCACCAAGGTGCTCGCCCGCGGCAACCGGCAGGTCCCCGAGGTGGCGCTGGCGGTGTGCGATCGAATCGGCCTGGCCGCCAAGGACATCGACCTGCTGGTCACCAACCAGCCCAATCGGGCGTTCCTGCGCAACTGGCGTGACGCGCTCGAGGTGCCGAAATCAAGACACCGTGACACGTTCGACGAGTGCGGCAACCTGTTCGGCGCCGGCATCCCGATCAACCTGGACCGCGCCGTCTCCGGTGGTCAGCTCGCGGCCGGGGACGTGGTGATGATGGCGGCGTTCGCGCATGCCGGCGACTTCGCCGGCGCGGCCGCGGTGCGCTGGGGTGGTCGAGGCTGATGCACGCGGTGCCGGGCCTGATGGACGGCGAGATCCGCGAAGCGCTGCCCAACGCGGTGGATCCGTTTGCCTTGTCGCTCAACGAGAATCCGTTTCCCCCGCTACCGGCGGTCCGTGCCGCGCTGATCCGGTCCGTTCGCGCGGCGAACCGGTATCCGGAGTTCCTGCCGGAACGGCTGCGCGACGTGATCGCCGCGCACATCGGTGTGCCCGCCGACCGGGTGGTGCTGGGTGCGGGGGCGACCGGCGTCGTGCTGCAGGCGCTGCGCGCGCTGACGTCGCCGGGTGACACGATGGCGATGGCATCGCCGACGTTCGACGGCTATCCGATCGTCGCGCAGATGGCGCGGCTCAATCCGTCACTCGTGCCGCTGGACGAGCGCGGCCACAACGACCTCGACGCGCTGGCCGACGCGGCCGCGCTGGCCCGCGTGGTGGTGGTGTGCCGGCCGCACAACCCGACCGGCACCATCGAGCCCAGGGCCACCGTTTTCCGGTTTCTCCGCCGGGTGCCGCGCGACACCGTGGTGCTGCTCGACGAGGCCTATATCGAGTTCACCGCCGTCGAGCACCGTTTCGACGTGGCGGCGTTGGTCGCGCGTTTCCCCAACGTGGTGGTGGTGCGGACGTTCTCCAAGGCCTACGGGCTGGCGGGGCTGCGGATCGGCTACGGGGTGGCGTCGACGGAGCTGGCCCGGATGCTGTGGTCCCAGCAGCTGCCGTTCGGCATCGCGATCACCAGCTTGCTCGCGGTCGCGGCGTCGTATCACGCGGAAGACGAACTGCTGCGCCGGATCCGGTTGATCACCGCCGAACGCCGCCATCTGCGGAACCGCCTGAGCGCGATGGGGATCCACACCACCGACGCGCACGCGAATTTCATGTATCTGCCGTCCGGCGACGGGCGGTATCGGTCGTGGCGTGAGGTTTTCGGCGACAGCGGGCCGCGGGTGCGGTACTACGCGGACGGTGGCGCGCGGATCACCGTGGGCAGCCGAGCGTCGACGACGGCGGTGCTCTCGGCGTTGGGAAAGGCCACACCCGGGCGCCAAGTGCGGTAAGAAGGGGCGTGGCGCAATCACAACCGGAAAAGCGTGATCCGATCGCCGCGGCGCGGGCCAACTGGGAGCGCGCCGGGTGGGGCGACGTGGCACCGGGCATGGTGGCGGTGACCTCGGTGATGCGCGCGCACCAGATCCTGCTGGCGCGGGTCGAGACGGCGCTGCGCCCCTACGACCTGAGCTTCTCCCGGTATGAACTGCTGCGGCTGTTGGCATTCAGCCGGACCGGGGCGCTGCCCATCACTAAGGCCTCCGACCGGTTGCAGGTCCACGTCACCAGCGTGACCCACGCGATCCGTCGGCTGGAGGCCGACGGGCTGGTGCAACGGGTGCCGCACCCCACCGACGGGCGCACCACGCTGGTGGCGATCACCGACCTCGGCCGCTCCACGGTCGAGGACGCCACCGTCACCCTCAACAAGCAGGTGTTCGCCGACATCGGGATGACCGACACGGAATCGCAGAACCTGGCGGCGTGCATTGAAACGTTGCGGCGCAACGCGGGTGACTTCTGAGCCCGGCGGTTCTCAGCTGCCGCGCAACATCTCGATGACCGCGCTGAAGTCCTTTTCGGGGTGGTCGGCGGCGAATTTCGCATAGATCTCGGCGGCGTGGGTACCCAGCGGCGCCGCCGCACCGCTGGACGACACCGCGTCCATCGCCAGGCCCAGGTCCTTGTTCATCAACGCGGTGGCGAAGCCCGGCTTGAAGTCGTTGTTGGCCGGCGACGTCGGAACCGGCCCCGGCACCGGGCAATTGGTGTGCACGGCCCAGCAGTTGCCGGTCGCCCCGGTGATGACGTCGAACAGGGACTGCGCGGACAGCCCGAGCTTCTCGGCCAGGATGAACGCCTCGCCGATCGCGATCTGCTGGACCGCCAGCACCATGTTGTTGCACACCTTGGCGGCCTGGCCGGCCCCGGCCGCGCCGCAGTGAATGATCTTGCCCGCCATGGGTTCCAGCACCGGCCGCGCACGCTGCAGCGCGGCCTCGTCACCGCCCACCATGAAGGCCAGCGTGCCGGCGACGGCACCCTTCACCCCGCCGGAGACGGGCGCGTCGAGCTGCGCGACGCCGTTGGACTCCGCCAGCGCATGCACCTCGCGGGCATCGTTGACCGAGATCGTCGAGCTGTCGATGAACAGAGCGCCGGGTCGCGCGGCCGGCAGGATCTCCGCGTAACAGCGTTTGACCAGCTCCCCGTTGGGCAGCATGGTGATGACGACGTCCGACCCGGCCACCGCGTCGGTGGCGCTGCCGAACCCGGTGACGCCGGCCTCCGTCGCCGCGGACAGCGCGGCGGGCACCGGATCGAAGCCGCGCACCGCGTGTTTGGCCGCAACAAGATTCGTCGCCATCGGCCCACCCATGTGGCCCAGGCCCAGGAAGGCCACCGTCAGGTGTTCGGTCATCTGAAAGACCCTTCTATGCGGTTGCGCGAACCCGTGCGGCTTCGGCCCGGCCGATGACCACCCGCATGATCTCGTTGGTCCCTTCCAGGATTCGGTGCACCCGCAGGTCGCGCACGATCTTTTCCAGACCATACTCGCGCAGGTAGCCGTAGCCGCCGTGTAGCTGCAGGGCTTTGTCGGCGACCTCGAAGCAGGTGTCGGTGACGTAGCGCTTGGCCATCGCGCACAGCTCGACCTTGTCGGGATCGTCCTCGTCCAGCGCATTGGCCGCCCGCCACAACATCATTCGCGATGTCTCGAGGCCGGTGGCCATGTCGGCCAGGGTGAACCTGATGGTCGGCTCGTCGAGCAGGGACGACCCGAACGCTTGGCGATCGCGGACATAGGCCCCGGCCTTGTCGGCGGCGGCCTGGGCGCCGCCGAGCGAACACGCGGCGATGTTGAGCCGACCGCCGTTGAGCCCGTTCATCGCGATGCCGAACCCGGCGCCCTCGCCGTCGGCGCCGCCCAGCATCGCCTCGGCCGGCACCCGGACGCCTTCCAGGATCACCTGGGCGGTGGGCTGGGCGTGCCAGCCCATCTTCTCCTCGAGCGAGCCGAAACTCAGCCCCGCAGTGCCCTTTTCGATCACGAAGGCCGAGATGCCGCGCGGGCCGTCGCTGCCGGTCCTGGCCATCACCACGTAGACGTCCGAGGCGCCCGCGCCCGAGATGAACTGCTTGACGCCGTCCAGCACATAGTCGCCACCCTGTTTGACGGCGCGGGTGCTCAGCGCGCTGGCGTCGGACCCGGCGCCGGGCTCGGTGAGGCAGTAACTGGCGATGACGTCCATCGACGCCAGCCGCGGCACCCAATCCTTGCGCTGCTCGGCGGTGCCGAAGGTGTCGATCATCCACGCGCACATGTTGTGAATGGACAGGAACGCGGCGGTGGTCGGGTCGGCGATGGCCAGCTGCTCGAAGATGCGGACCCCGTCGAGGCGGCGCAGTCCGCTGCCACCGACATCGTCACGACAGTAGATCGCCGCCATACCGAGTTCGGCGGATTCGCGCAGCACGTCGACCGGAAAATGTTTGGCCGCATCCCATTCCAGGGCGTGCGGGGCGAGGCGCTTGGCGGCGAACGCGGCGGCCGTCTCGGTGATCACCCGTTCGTCGTCGTTGAGAGTAAAAGAAGCCATGAGAAACAGCCGGCCTAATCCATTGTGGGAATGACGAACTCGGCGCCGTCCTTGATGCCGGACGGCCACCGCGACGTCACGGTCTTGGTCTTGGTGTAGAACATGATCGACGAGGGGCCGTGCTGGTTGAGGTCGCCGAAACCGGACCGCTTCCAACCGCCGAAGGTGTGGTAGGCCACCGGCACCGGGATCGGCACGTTGACCCCGACCATGCCGACCTGCACGCGCGAGACGAAGTCGCGGGCGGCGTCGCCGTCGCGGGTGAAAACCGCCACGCCGTTGCCGTATTCGTGCTCCGACGGCAGCCGCAGCGCCTCTTCGTAATCGTGCGCGCGCACAATGCACAGCACGGGCCCGAAGATCTCGTCGGTGTAGATCGACATGTCGGGGGTGACGTGGTCGAACAGGGTGGGACCGATGAAGAAGCCGCCCTCGAGGTTGGCGTCGCCGAACGTCAGGTCGTCGCTGGCGCGGTCGCGGCCGTCGATCACCAGCTCGGCACCCGCGTCGACCCCCTGGGCGATGTAGTCGCGCACCCGTGCCACGGCCGCTTCGGTCACCAGCGGTCCGTAGTCGGCCTTGGGGTCCAGGCTGTGGCCCACGCGCAGGTTGTTGATCCGCTCGATGAGCCGGGCGCGCAGCCGGTCGGCGGTCTTGTCCCCGACCGGGACCGCGACGCTGATCGCCATGCACCGCTCGCCGGCGCTGCCGTAGCCGGCGCCGATCAGGGCGTCGACGGCCTGGTCCAGGTCGGCGTCGGGCATCACGATCATGTGATTCTTGGCGCCGCCGAAGCACTGTGAGCGCTTGCCGGTGGCCGCGGCCCCGGCGTAGATGTACTGGGCGATATCGGAGCTGCCGACGAACCCGACGGCCTGGATGTCGGGGTGGTTCAGGATGGCGTCGACGGCCTCCTTGTCGCCGTGCACGACCTGGAACACGCCCGGGGGCAGGCCCGCTTCCAGAAAGAGCTCGGCCAGCCGAACCGGCACCGACGGGTCGCGCTCGCTGGGCTTGAGCACGAACGCGTTGCCGCAGGCCAGCGCCGGGCCGGCCTTCCACAGCGGAATCATCGCCGGGAAGTTGAACGGGGTGATGCCGGCGACCACGCCCAGCGGCTGGCGCAGCGAGTAGACGTCGATGCCGGGCCCGGCGCCCTCGCTGTACTCGCCCTTGAGCAGGTGGGGGATGCCGATGCAGAACTCGATGACCTCGATGCCGCGCTGGATGTCGCCCTTGGCGTCGGCCAGCGTCTTGCCGTGCTCGCGCGACAGCAGCTCGGCCAGCTCGTCGTTGTGGGCGTTGACCAGCTCGATGAAGCGCATCATGACACGCGCGCGCCGCTGCGGATTGGTTGCGGCCCAACCCTTTTGGGCCTCGACGGCCGAGGCGACCGCGGCATCGATGTCGGCTTGGCCGGCCATCGGCACCGTGGCCTGGACGCTCCCGGTGCTCGGGTCGAAGACGTCAGCGCTGCGGCCGGACCGGCCGGCGGTGCGCTGCCCATCGATGAAGTGCGGAATCTGTGTGGTCATGGGGCCCTCGGGTGTGATTGAGCGCTTAAGCGGATACTTGGATATCCTAGTAACCCGGTTCGGGCCTTGGCAAGGTGGTCGCCGGTCTAGCCTGAGGGCGGTATGCGCACCATCGAGGCCGACTACCTGGTGGTCGGGGCGGGCGCCATGGGCATGGCGTTCATCGACACGCTGGTCTCCGAGACGGAGGCCCGCGTGGTGGTGGTGGACCGCCAGCACGCGCCCGGTGGGCACTGGACCATGGCCTACCCGTTCGTGCGGTTGCATCAGCCCTCGGCCTTCTACGGCGTCAACTCGTCGCGGCTCGGCAGCGACACCATCGACCAAGTGGGTTGGAACCACGGGCTTTACGAGTTGGCGACCGCCGGCGAAATCTGCGCCTACTACGACCGCATCATGCGCCGCGAGTGGTTGCCGACCGGGCGGGTCAGCTACTTTCCGATGAGCGAATACCTCGGCCAATACGGTGGGCAAGGCCGGTTCCGCACGCTGGCCGGCGCCGATTACACCGTCGACGTGACGCGCCGCGTCGTCGACGCCACCTACATGCGGGTCACGGTCCCGGCGATGCGCCGCCCCCCGTACCAGGTCGCCGACGGCGTCGCGTGCGTCGCGCCCAACGACCTGCCCCGGCTCGGCGGGTACGAGCGCTACGTCGTCGTCGGGGCCGGCAAGACCGGAATCGACACCTGCCTGTGGCTGCTCGGTCACGGGATCGAACCGGACCGGCTGACCTGGATCGTGCCCCGCGATTCCTGGCTGCTGGACCGCGAAACCATGCAGCCCGGCTCGCTGTTCGCCGACAAGCTCAAGGCCAGCTTCACCGCCCAACTGCGCGCGATCAACGACGCCGCCTCGGCGCGGGATCTGTTCGCGCGTCTCGAAGACGCCGGCGTGCTGTTGCGGATCGATCCGGCGATCCGGCCCGCCATGTATCGCTGCGCGACCGTCACCCGGCTCGAGCTCGAGCAACTGCGGCGCATCACCGACGTGGTGCGCCTGGGTCACCTCCTGCGGATCGACGCGGGCAGGCTGACGCTCGACGGCGGCACCGTGGCGGTCAGCGGCGACGAACTGTACATCGATTGCACCGCGGACGGCGCCGAAAAGCGGCCCGCTACACCGATTTTCGACACCGGGACCATCACGCTGCAAAGCGTGCGCGGCTGCCAGCAGATCTTCTCCGCGGCGCTGATCGCCCACGTCGAGGCCGCATACCGTGACGACACCGTGAAAAACGATCTCTGCGTGCCCCTGCCGCATCCGGACACCGACCTCGATTGGTTGCGGCTGGCGCTGGCCGACTACACCAATCAGTTGCGCTGGTTCGACGACCCGGAGCTGATGGCGTGGCTGTCCGCGGCGCGCCTGGACCTGTTCGGCCATCTGATCGGCCACCTGCTGCCGTCGGCGTCGGCGAAGCCGCGGGTGCGCGAGCGGATACTGAGCATCGCCAAATCCGTGTTCTCGGCCACCGCCACCAAGCTCGACCAGCTCATGGCCGCCGAGGCCGCACTCGCTGCGCCCGTGTAACCCGAGTCGCTATTCATCGGGTGAAGGAGGCATGTGGCGGCAAGAAACGAGCCCGTCGGCCCGCGACCCCTGCGCGCGGTGCCCGAGGACGGCCATGACGCCGGCTACCCGAACTGGGAAGCCGTGTACTCCGACAACGCGACCTGGGTGTACCGCACGCTGTTCGCGCGCGTCGGAAACCAGACCGACGCCGAGGACCTCACCGCCGAGGTGTTCCTGGCGGCGCTGCGGCCGTTGCGGCTGACCGCGAGCGTCGCCGAGGTGCGCGCGTACCTGCGGGCGACGGCCAGGACAGTGCTGGCCGCACACTGGCGCGAGACGCTGGGGCGCGAGATAACCTCGATCGAGGACATCGAACAACCAGCCGAGGGCCAGGACGCCATCAGTACCGCGCCGCAGCGGGTTGCCCGGGTTCTGGACAACCTGCCGGACCGCTACCGCCGGATTCTGGAATCGCGTTTCCTGCAGGGCCATTCGATCAAGGAGTCAGCCGCGGAACTCGGGATCAGCGTGGCCAATGCCAAGGTGCTCCAGCACCGCGCCCTGCGGCTGGCGGCCCAGGTCAACGATGGGGGCCAGCCATGAATGCGCGAGGGTTGCGACGTTATGTCGACGATCTGTTGCGGGGGCGCCGGCCCCGGCCGTTCGCGCCCGACGACTTCGAGGCGGCTCAGCTGCGCACGGCGATCGAGCTGCGCGCGGCGCGCGAGGGTGGTGACGCGCCCCGCCAGGAATTCCTGACCGACCTGCACCGGCGCCTCGCCGAGCAAATGTCCGGTGCGCCAACGGAACCGGCGCCGGACCGTCGCAGCACGCGCCGCCAGGTGATCGTCGGTACGTCGGCCGCCGCGACGGCGGCGGTCGCCGCGGTGTCCGTCGATCGCGCCCTGATCCTCGGCCGCGGCGGCGACGGTCACGGTCCCGAAGTCACGGCCGGGCAACTCACGCCCAACGAGGGCAGCTGGCAGCGCGTGGCGGCCAGCTCTGATGTGCCCGACGGCGTCATGCACGCCTTCGACCTCGGGTCGGTGACCGGATTCGTCCGCCGGGTCGCGGGCGAAGTCCAGGCCGTCTCGGGAGTGTGCACGCATCAGGGTTGCAAGCTGTGGTTCGACGCACCCGACGACACGCTGCGCTGCCCGTGCCACACCACGTCGTTTTCGCCCACCGGCCAGGTGATCACCCATCAATTGCCGATAGCGCCAAAGCCCTTGCCGGCATTGATGGTTCGCGAGGCGAACGGCGGCATCGAGGTGTTCGCCCCGGCGCGCCCCGAGCGGCCGGCACGATCGCCAAACATCTTCGAAGCATGGGGATATCCATGCCCAGAGATATGGCGGCGGGTTACACCGC
>NZ_LZKY01000414.1:0-1173 GCF_001673055.1 Mycobacterium sp. 1245801.1 | reverse complement strand
TCATCGGCGGCATCGGCTTTCGCATCATCGATCAATTTCTTCAGAAAGGCCTCGGTCTTCGCGTCGGGGTGGCCATTCTGCAGATCGTGCTCCGCGGCGTCGATGATGTTGTCGAGCCCTTGCAACTCGTGTTCCAACGTGGCGATCTCTGCGGCACCCTCTTTCTGCGCGGCAGCCAGCATGCTGGCGATGTTTTCCAGATCACTGCCGATCTTGGGCAGCTGTTCTGTCTGCAAGCCAAGGGATTTCGTCAACCGCTGCACTTCAGCGGAGCCGTTGATCGGGTGATCACCGTTCTGGTGATTCCAGGCCATGTCGAAGCGCTTGCGGGCCTGTTCGAATTCTTCTTGGGCTGCGGTGGAGCATCGGCCGGCAGCATGGAAAGCCTCTGCCAGTTGAGAGATCTGAAAAGGGCTACCGGCCTGCAAGCTCTGGTTGATCGCCCATGGGTCACCGCCAGCTCTGGCGATGAGATCGCCAATGCTTAGCTCGATCAGTTGCATCGCACCACCCGCCAACCCGCCGTCTATGCTTCCGACCAGCTACGACGCTACCTCTAGTGGTATCCGGTCATGTCAGTTCCGGACGCAGCGCCTCACTGCTGTCGCTCCTCGCGAAGCTGGTCGATCAGGGTGGTACTCGGTGCGTGATCATTTGCCACCAAAGCCGCGCACCAAGCGCGCGACACCAACTGCAGATCGGCGTCAATCGCTTCGATATCGCGCATGTCCGAATGCTAAGCCGAGGCAGCGCTTCGCTCACTTCACCCCGGCGAACGGCGCAGATTCTTTATCTCGAAGGTGACTGATCGCTGGCGTAAGACCACCGACTTTATGCGGCCGTCAGCATCGGTTTGAGGCAGATCGTCGTCGGACCGGCCTGACGTCGCTGGGATTCGCTAGTGAGATGAAGCCGTGTCTGCGCTGCGTCGAGGCTAGTACATAGTGAATAGCGGCCAACGGCGTCCGCCCGTAATTTTCTACCCATGCGAGACCTCGCGACCATCGATGGCGAATCCGCCTGGTGACGCGAGCGCGCCTAGCGGCTCGATAACTCTGCGACGGCATTCCAGTACCACATTGATCGATCAGGCGCTCGACGAGCGAACGGCGGCAAATTGCACCGCAGCGTCGGCTTGAACCGGCGTGGAGAGGTTACCAGCGGGGTAGCGTC
>NZ_LZKY01000413.1:0-636 GCF_001673055.1 Mycobacterium sp. 1245801.1 | reverse complement strand
GGGATGACGCTGCTGGACATCGGTTGCGGCTGGGGGGCCACCCTGCGGCGGGCCATCGAGAAGTTCGACGTCAACGTCGTCGGCCTCACGCTGTCGGAAAACCAGGCCGAGCACGTGCAGCAGTCCTTCGATCAGATGGACACCCCCCGCAGCCGGCGGGTGCTGCTGGAGGGCTGGGAGAAGTTCCACGAGCCCGTGGACCGCATCGTGTCCATCGGCGCGTTCGAGCACTTCGGCCGGCAGCGCTACGGCCGCTTCTTCAAAATGGCCTACCAGGCGCTGCCGCCCGGCGGAGTGATGTTGCTGCACACCATCGTTCGGCCGTCGTTCAAAGACGCGCGGGCCAAGGGCCTGAAGCTGACCCACGAAATCGTGCAGTTCTCGCAGTTCATCCTGGCCGAGATCTTCCCCGGCGGTTGGCTGCCGACGCCGCAGACCGTCGGCGAGTACGGAGTGACCGCGGGCTTCGACCTGACCCGCGTCCAGTCGCTGCAGCTGCACTACGCCAGGACCTTGGACCTGTGGGCCGAGGCACTCGAGGCCAATCGCGAGCAGGCGGTCGCCCTGCAGTCCGAAGAGGTCTACGACAAGTACATGCACTACCTGACCGGCTGCGAGAACTTCTTCCGCAAGGGT
>NZ_LZKY01000412.1:0-13997 GCF_001673055.1 Mycobacterium sp. 1245801.1 | reverse complement strand
CGATCTCACCCACCGAGTGCCCCATCACCACATCCGGTGTCACACCGAAGGATTCCCACAAGGCCGCCAGCGCGAGGCCCAACACGAACAAGGCCGGCTGGGCAAACTCGGTACTGCGCAACAACTCCGGGTCGTCGCCCCACATCACCTCGCGCTGGCGGCCTTGTGGGAATCCTTCGGTGTGACACCGGATGTGGTGATGGGGCACTCGGTGGGTGAGATCGCCGCGGCGTGCGTGGCCGGGGTGCTGTCGCTCGCGGACGCGTCGCGCATGGTGGCGGCGCGAGGCCGGTTGATGGCGCAACTGCCGGCCGGCGGGGTGATGGTGGCGGTCGAGGCCGGCGAAGCCGAGGTCGCCGGGCTGCTGACCGACGGGGTGAGCCTCGCGGCGGTCAACGGCCCCAACGCGGTGGTGCTGTCCGGCGCCGAGGCCCCCGTCGAAGCGCTGGCGGACCGGCTGGCCCGGATGGGTCGGCGCGTGCATCGGCTGGCGGTGTCGCACGCGTTTCACTCGTCGCTGATGCAGCCCATGGTGGCGCAGTTTGCCGCGGCGGTGGCCGACATCGAGGCCAGGCAGCCGCGAATCGGGCTGGTGTCCAACCTGACCGGCCAGTTCGCGGGCGGCGGCTACGGCTCGCCGCAGTACTGGGCGGCGCACATCGGCCAGCCGGTGCGCTTCTTCGAGGGGGTGCGCGCCGCCGAGGCCGCCGGCGCCGGGACCTTCGTGGAGCTGGGCCCGGGCGCGGCGCTGACGGCGGCGGTCGACCAATCGCTGAGCACGCCGCAGGCCGTATCGGTGCCCACGATGGCCAAGGACCACCCCGAAACGGAATCGCTGGTGTTCGCGGCCGCCCGGCTGTTCACCCGCGGCCTCGACCCGAACTGGGCCGCCGTGTTCGCCGGACGCAACGCCCGGCGGATCGACTTGCCCACGTACGGCTTTGCACGGCAACGTTTTTGGCTGGGATCCGGTGGAGCCGGGGCGGCGCCGCCCGCCACGGCGGCTCGAGCACCCGACCTGGCGCAGCGGTTGCACGGACTGGCCCTCGACGATCAGCACCGTGTGCTGGTCGAATTGGTCTGCGAGCACGCGGCGGCCGTCTCGGGGCATCCCGGCGGCCACGCCATCGACCACGACCGCGCGTTCGGCGACCTCGGGTTCGACTCGATGATCGGGGTCGAACTGCGCAACCGTCTCACCAGCCATACCGGACTGGCTTTGTCGCGAACGCTGATCTTCGATTATCCGACGCCGGCCGCGTTGGCCGATCATCTTCGCCGGCAACTGCTGCACGACGAGGCGGGCGAATCCGACGACGAAAGAATTTGGTCGACGCTGCGCAAGATTCCGGTGCGCGAGCTCCGAAGAACGGGAATGCTCGAAAAACTCTTATTGCTCGCCGGCGCACCGGAAACGTCGGCCGCAGACGCACATTCCGGTGCCGACGACATCGACTCGTTGAGCCCGGACGCGTTGATCGCGATGGCGCTGAGCTCGGCGGACGAGGAAGACACCGAGTGATGAATTCCCCACTGGCGGATATGATTACGCGAACAGCAAGACGCCCTAATGAGGCATGTGTTGAATACCAAAGACTTTTGCGCCGCGCTACGGGACGGCATAAACTTCCGGCATTACGCGGAGCCGTATTGAGGTTGGTCGGCAACCAAGAGAGCAGATCATGAGCGTCATCGCGGGTGTGTTCGGCGCAGTGCCGCCGCATCGCTACAGCCAAAGCGAGGTCACCGACCAGGTGGTCAAGTTCCCCGCGCTGGCCGAGCACGAAGAGATCGTCCGGCGCCTGCACGCCGCCGCCAAGGTCAACAGCCGCCACCTGGTGCTGCCCCTCGAGCGCTACCACGAGCTCACCGACTTCGGTGCCACCAACGAGATCTTCGTCGACAAGGCCGTGGAACTGGGCTGTGAAGCGCTGCTGGGCGCGCTCGACGAGGCCGGGCTGCGACCGCGGGACATCGACATGATCGCCACGACGACGGTGACCGGCATCGCGGTGCCGTCACTCGACGCGCGGATCGTCGGGCGGCTGGGCCTGCGCCCGGACGTGCGGCGGATGCCGCTGTTCGGCCTGGGTTGCGCGGCCGGGGCGGCCGGGGTGGGCCGGCTGCACGACTACCTGCGCGGTGCCCCGGACGGCGTCGCCGCGCTGGTGTCGGTCGAGCTGTGTTCGCTCACCTTTCCGACGGTCCGCCCGACCGTGTCGGGACTGGTCGGGACGGCGATGTTCGGCGACGGCGCCGCCGCCGTGGTCGCCGCCGGGGACCGTCGCGCCCAGCAATTGAATTCCGCCGGGCCAGACATCGTGGATTCGCGCAGCCGCCTGTATCCCGAATCGCTGCACATCATGGGCTGGAACATCGGCTCGGACGGCGTGCAACCGACGATGTCGCCGGAGCTGCCCAACGTCATCGACCGCTATCTGGCCGACGACGTGAGCAGCTTCCTCACGCCGCACGGGCTGACGAAGGACGACATCGGCGCCTGGGTCACCCACCCCGGCGGCCCCAAAGTGATCGACGCGATCGCCAAGAGCCTCGAACTGCCCCCGGAGGCGCAGGAACTGACCTGGCGCTCGCTGGGGGAGGTGGCCAACCTCTCGTCGGCGTCGGTGCTGCACATCCTGCGCGACACCATCGCCAAACCGCCGCCGGCCGCCAGCCCCGGCCTGTTGCTCGCGATGGGGCCCGGCTTCGGGTCCGAACTGGTGCTGCTGCGCTGGCACTGACGCTCTCGCGAAACCCGTTGCGGCCCAAGTGTTTACTCGAGCAACTCGGAGAGCTCCAACCAGCGTCCCTCCGTCGCGGCGACCTCGTCCTCGAGCGCGCGCAACTCCCGGGTGAGCCGGGTGATGCCGACGTGGTCGGACTGGTCGTGCGCGGCCAGTTCGTGGTGCTTGTCCGCGATCCGGTCCGCCAACCGCGCGAGCTGCCGGTCCAGGGCGGCCACCTCCTTTTCCGCGGCCCGGCGTTGTGCGCCGGACATCGCCTGGGCCTCGGGCGGGGAAGCGGGCCGCGGCGAATCCTGGGCGGCCCGGGCGGTCCGCTCGCCGGCGAGCCGCAGGTACTCGTCGACGCCGCCGGGTAGGTGCCGCAACCGGCCGTCGAGCACCGCGTACTGCTGATCGGTGACCCGCTCCAGCAGATAGCGGTCGTGCGAGACGACGATCAGCGTGCCGGCCCACGAGTCCAGCAGATCCTCCATGGCGGCCAGCGTGTCGGTGTCGACGTCGTTGGTCGGCTCGTCCAGTAGCAACACGTTGGGCTCGGAAAGCAGGGTGAGCAACAGCTGCAGCCGCCGCCGCTCACCGCCGGAGAGATCCTCGACGCGGGCCGACAGCTGGCCTTGAGACCCGCGCACGCCGAAGCCGAGTCGCTCCAGCAGCTGCGCCGGGGTGACCTCGCGGCCGTCGACCTGGTAGCCGCCCTGCAGTCGGCCCAGCACATCGGCGATCCGGTCGCCGCGGACCGCGGCCAGCGCGTCGCCCTGCTGGTCGAGTACCGCCAGGCGCACGGTCTTGCCGCGTTTGACGCGGCCCGCGTCCGGCTCGATGGTGCCGTCGATCAACCTCAGCAGGGTCGACTTGCCGGCGCCGTTGGCCCCGACGATGCCGGTGCGCTCGCCGGGGGCGATCCGCCACTCGACATCGCGCAGCACCGGGCGGCCCCCGAACGAGACCGAGACGTCGAGCAGGTCGACCACGTCCTTGCCCAGCCGGGCGGTGGCCAGCTTGGCCAGTTCGACGGTGTTGCGCAGCGGCGGCACGTCGGCGATCAGCTGGTTGGCCGCCTCGATCCGGAACTTGGGTTTTGACGTCCGAGCCGGCGCGCCGCGGCGCAGCCACGCCAGCTCCTTGCGCATCAGGTTCTGCCGCTTGGCCTCGGCGACGGCGGCCATCCGGTCCCGCTCGACGCGCTGCAGAACGTAGGCGGCGTAGCCGCCGTCGAACGGTTCGACGATTCCGTCGTGCACCTCCCACGTCGTGGTGGCGACTTCGTCGAGGAACCAGCGGTCGTGGGTCACCAGCAGCAGCCCGCCGGTGTTGCGCGCCCAGCGTTGCCGCAGATGCCCGGCCAGCCAGGTGATGCCCTCGATGTCGAGATGGTTGGTGGGCTCGTCGAGCGCGATCACGTCCCATTCGCCGATCAGCAATCGGGCCAGCTGCACCCGGCGACGCTGCCCACCGGACAGGGTGGAAACCGTTGCCTCCCAGGCGATGTCGGAGACCAGCCCGGCGACCACGTCGCGCACCCGCGCGTCGCCGGCCCACTGGTGTTCGGCCGCCTCGCCGACGAGCGTGTAGCCCACGGTGCGGTCCGGGTCCAGGGTGTCGGCCTGGCTCAGCGCGCCGACCCGCAACCCGCTGCGCCGGGTGACCCGCCCGGCGTCGGGTCGTTGCTGACCGGTCAGCAGCCGCAGCAGGCTGGATTTGCCGTCGCCGTTTCGCCCGACGATGCCGATGCGGGCGCCGTCGTTGACCCCGAGCGTGATCGAGTCGAAGACCACCTGAGTCGGATATTCGAGGTGTACGGCCTCGGCCCCAAGTAGGTGCGCCACCGGGCCGACCCTAGCGTCCCGCCGCTAGCCGAGGGTCAGCAGCGCGTGGTCCACCTGGCTTTGGGTTTCCGCCGACGCCTTGCTGGCCACGGCGTCCAGGAAGCGGCTCGCGACGTCGCGCAGCTTCAGGTTCGCCTCCTGGGAACGCCACACCAGGATGTCGAACGCGCGCTCGGCCGAGATGCCGTACGCGGTCATCAGCACGCCCTTGGCCTGCTCGATGCGCGCGCGGGCATCGGCCACCGCCGACAGCACGTTGGTGATGTCGGAGTGCAGGGAGTCGGTGACGTCGACGTAGAACCCGGACGTGCCGGCCAGCGCACCGGTGCCGTCGACCATCCGATCGCCGGCGACGACGACGCACCGGGTGCGACCGGCGGTGTCGATGATGCGGTGCCGGCTGCTGAACGGCTTGCCCTTCATCACGCGGTCGAGCACGGCCGCCACCCGCTCCCGGTCGTCCGGATGCTTGTGTTGCAGCAGCAGTTCCGTGGTGGGCTTGACCTGTCCCGGCTTGTAGCCGTGCATGCGCGCGACCGCGTCCGACCACTCCCAGCGATGGCCGTCGATGTAGAACCAGAACCTGCCGACGCGCTGCGGCTCGCCGAGGCCCAGCACCAGGTCGACCGCACTCAGGTCGCCTTCCTCGACGACGTCAGTCACCACCGGCTCACGGCGCTCAACAGTGTCGTCGCTGGAGTTCACCGTCATGGTGCGATTCCCCAATCCCCGTTGTGAAAACCTTGGCTTGTCAATTCCCGTTTTTGCGCGGCTCCATGCCTAGGCCACCCGGTACCGCTCGGCGTCGCGGTGTTTGAACTCGCACCCGAAGCCCGGGCGGTGCTGATCGGGGCGCAGGGCCCCGCCCTCGGGGGACAGGGCGCCCTCGAAGAGCAGGTGCTCGATGCGGTGGTGGTCGTGGAAGTACTCCAGGTGTCGCAGGTTCGGGATCGTGGTGGCGACGTGGGCGTGCAGGTTGGGAGCGCAGTGCCCGGACACGTCGACGTTGTAGGAAGCGGCCACGGCCGCGGCGCGCACCCAGTCGGTGATGCCCCCGCAGCGGGTGACGTCGATCTGCAGGCAGTCCACCGCGTCGGCGGCGAGCATCCGGTTGAAGTAGGCCAGGTCGTAGCCGTACTCGCCGGCGGTGACATCCGGACTCACCTGGTCGCGCACCTCCCGCAGGCCGGCCAGGTCGTCGGAGGAGACGGGTTCTTCGAACCAGGTGACGCCGTGGTCGGCCATGGCGTGGGCCACCCGGATGGCCTGCTTGCGGCGGTAGCCGCCGTTGGCGTCGACATACAGTTCGGTGTCCGGCCCGATCACCTTGCGCGCCAAGGCGATTCGATCCAGGTCGCGGCCCACGTCGGAGCCCCATGACTCGCCGATCTTGATCTTCACCCGCGGGATCTTCCACTCGCCGACCCAGCGTTCGAGTTGGGCACGCGTGGTGCGCTCGTCGTAGGTGGTGAAGCCGCCGCTGCCGTAGATCGGCACTTCGGGGTGCGCCATGCCGAGCAGCCGGCACACCGGCAGCTCCAGCAGCTTGCCCTTGAGGTCCCACAGCGCGGTGTCGAGCGCGGAGATCGCGCACGACGTCAGCCCGGGCCGCCCGTTGTTGCGCATCGCGATGACCATCGACTGCCACCGGGCCGGGATGTCCACGGCGCTGTGGCCGGTGAGCGTGCCGGCGAGCTTGCCGGTGATCAACGCGGCGCACGCGCCGTCGGCGTAGGTGTAGCCGATGCCGCGCCGGCCGCCGGCCGCAACCTCGGCGAGCACCAGCGTGGTCGACGACCACGACAGGGTGCCGTCGGCTTCCGGTGCGTCGGTGGGGATTTCGTAGGCCTGCGCGGTGACCCCTTCGATAGCCGCGTCGATGCGCGCGGTTGTCATCGCGCCCACCGGCGGCCCGCCCGCGCCGCGAGCCACGCGCCCACCCCCGCCGCGCCGAGCGCGCCGGTACCGCTGATGGCGGGATGCTGGGACGCCCACAGTTGCGGGCTGCGCGCGTGCGACTTGTCATCGAACTGGCCGTGCGCGCCGTGGTCGGTGCCCGGTTCGTCGTCCAGCGGCTGCCACAGGTTGTGCGGCCGGCCGGGCCCGACGTGTTCCTCGGTCTGCTGGGAGTCGTAGCCGGTGCGCCCGAGGTAGCGGTCCAGCAGCGGCGCGACGAACTTCTGCCCCAGCAGCGTCACCATGGTGGAATCGCCGACCCAATACTGCTTTCGGCCCGGATGGTCGGCGGCATACACCACGCCCCGCGCGGCGACCTCGGGCTGGTAGATCGGCGGCACCGGCTGGGGATGGCGGGGCAGCCGGGACAGCACCCAGGAGAACTGCGGGGTGTTGACCGCCGGCATCTGCACGACGGTGATCCGCACCTTCGAGCCCTCGTGGAACAGTTCGCAACGCACCGATTCGGTGAACCCGTTGACCGCGTGCTTGGCGCCGCAATAGGCCGACTGCAACGGGATCGACCGCTGGCTGAGCGCCGAGCCGACCTGCACGATGGTGCCGAGGTTGCGGGGGCGCATCTTGGCCAGCGCCGCCATGGTGCCGTGCACGTAGCCGAGGTAGGACACCTCGGTCACGCGCTTGAACTCCTCGGCGCTGATCTCGCGCAGCGGCGCGAACACCGAGGTGAACGCTACGTTGACCCACACGTCGATGGGGCCGAAGGCGGATTCGGCCTCGTCGGCGGCGGCGACGACGGCCGAGTGGTCGGCCACGTCGGTCGGGATCGCCAGCGCCTTGCCGCCGCCGGCCTCGACGTCGCGGGCGGCGCCGTCGAGCCCCGCGGCGCCGCGGGCGAGCAGGGCGACGTTGGCGCCGCGCCGCCCGAACTCTTTCGCGGTGGCGCGGCCGATGCCGGCGCTGGCTCCGGTGATCACCACTGTCTGTGTCATCGCAGAACTGCCTTTCGCTCGGTCGGAGTTGTCACTGATGGTGGGCGTCGTCGTCGGTGAGGATGGCCGTGCATTCGAGCATCAGGGCGTGCGCGAATGCCTGGGGCAGGTTGCCGCGCAGCTGGCGCTGCCGCACGTCGTACTCCTCGCAGAACAGCCCCGGCGGGCCGCACGCGGCGCGGTTGCGTTCGAACCAGCGCATGGCGCAATCGCCGTGGCCCAGTTGATGTTCGGCCAGCGCCATCATGAATCCGCAGAGCAGGAAGGCGCCCTCGGCGTCGCCGAGCTCGCGCTCGTCGTGCCGGAAGCGATAGACGAACCCGTCCTCGGTGAGTTCGCGGCGAACGGCGTCCAGGGTGGCCCGGGTGCGGGGGTCGTCGGCGGGCACGGCGCCGCGCACCGGCGGCAGCAGCAACGACGCGTCCACCCCCGTCAGCCGCGGGCTGCGCTGCCAGTAGCCGTGCGGGTGCAGGCTGCTCGACGCGGTCTCGGCCAGGATCGCGTCGGCCAGGGAAGTGCACGCGGTGACCTCTGGCCCGGCGCCGGCCAGCTTGGCGACGGCGCGCAGCCCGGCCACACAGGCCAGCCGGGACTGCGTCCAGTGCTCGTTCTCGATTTCCCACACCCCGGCATCCGGTTCACGCCAACGCTTTTCGATGGCCCGGATGGCGGTCTGCACCGCGCGCCACCCCTCGGCGTCGAGCCGGTCGGCGGCACCCGCCTTGGCCAGCAACTGCAGCGCCTCACCGAAGACGTCGAGCTGGAACTGCTGGTTGACCCAGTTGCCGACCTTGTCCGAGCCGCCGGGATAGCCGGGCAGGTCGAGCGTCTCCTCGCCGGGCACCGCGCCGCCGGTGACGGTGTAGGCGGGCTTGAGGTTGGGGCCGTCCTCGAGCAGCCGGGCGCCGACGAATTCGACCGCCCGGTCCAGCAGTTCGGTGGTGCCGACGGCGGCGGCGGCCATGCCGGCGTACACCTGGTCGCGGATCCAGGCGTAGCGGTAGTCGTAGTTCTGGTTGGTGTGCGCGCGTTCAGGCAGGCTCATGGTGGCGGCGGCCACCATGCCGCCCCCGCTGCTGGTCAGGCCGCGCAGCACCGCGTAGGAGTGGCTGCCGTCGCGCGCGGCGATGGTGCAGTTCAGCCGGGGCACGCTGCGCTGCCAGGCGGCCGCGGTGGCGTCCCAGGCCAGGTCGGGGTCCGGCGGCCGCTCGGGCAGCGCGCGTTCGGACAGCTCCAGCACCAGGTCGTGGTGCCGGCCGTCCTCGAGGGTGATCTCGCAGGTGAGCAGCTCGCTCCTGTCGTGCGAGGCCTTGACGACGCGGGCCTGGCAGCCGGCCAGCCACCGCCAGTGCAACCGGCCCGAGCGGCCGCTCCACACGCCGTCCTCGCAGGACGGCTGGCCGAGGCCGTGTTTGCCGAACCCCGAGCCCGGCGCCAGCAGCACCCGCACCCGCGCCGTCCCGCGGCACACCGTGAGGCGGCGCAGCAGCACCACCCGGTCGGGGTCGCCCGGAAAGGCGAGCGCCTCACGGCATTCCACGGTGCCGTCGCGGGTGATCCAGCGGTTGCGCCAGATCAGGGTGCCCGGCTCGTAATAGCCGCCCCACACGTGCCGGACGTCGGTCGGCGTGATCGCGTAAACCCCGCCGCCGCCAATGAGATTGGAGAAGACGGCGTCGGAATCCCAGTGCGGCGCGCACATCCACGCGATGTCGCCCTGCGGCCCGATCAGTGCGCCGCGCTCGCCGTCGGCGAGCAACGCGTACTCACGCAGCACCCGGGGGGCGAAGGTCGTCTCGACGTCGATCGTTCGGTCAGCCACGGGCTCTCGCCTCCGACCTCCGTCCCGCAGTGGTATCGATCTTCCCGCCGGCCAGCCGTTCGGCGAGCCGCGAGGCCAGCGCCATGATGGTCAGCGCCGGGTTCGCCGAGCCCTGCGTGGGGCACACCGAGCCATCGGCCAGAAACAGGTTCGGGACGCCCCACACGCGCTGATCGGAGTCGACGACCGAATTGTCCGGGCTGGTGCCCATCCGGGCGCCGCCGATCAGGTGGGCGAAGCGCTGGATGGTGAGCACGTCCTGGGCGTCGGCGGCGTGCAGGATGTCGCCGATCACCTTGGTGGAGTAGGCCATGTTGGCCTTGTCGTTGTCGCACAGCGTGTAGTCGAACCGGGCCACCGGGATGCCGTACGGGTCCGCTTCATCCCCAGAGGCCAGCGTCACGCGATTGTCCGGCAGCGGCAGCAGCTCGTTGAGCACGCCGACGGTCGCCCAGTGGTTGTAATCGCGCATGTACTCCCGCATCGCGCGGCCCCAGTGCCCCTCGGCCAGCACGTGTTCGGCCCAGCCGATGGGCAACGGCGATACGGTCTGGATGGCGAAGCCCCGGGCGAAGCCACGGGATTGGTCGGTCTCGTAGAACTGTTCGGAGGTCACCTCCGGGGGCGGCGCCTTGTACATCCGCACCTCCTCGGACCACCGGCCCGCGGACTGGGTGGCGCCCTGGACCATCACATAGCGCCCGACCTGGTCGTCGTTGTTACCCAACCCGTTCGGGAAGCGGTCGCTGGCCGAGTTCAACAGCAGCCGCGGTGTTTCGATCGAATACCCGGCTATGGCAACCACTTTGGCGCGTTGCAGCCGCTCCTTGCCGCCCACCTCGTCGTAGTAGACCACGCCGCGGGCGGCGCCGCTCTCGTCCAGCTCGACGCGCGAGGCCATACAGTTGGCGCGGATCTCCACGGCATGGGCCAGCGCGTCGGGCAGGTGCGTGACGTACGGGCTGGCCTTGGCGTTGACCTTGCAGCCCTGCAGGCAGTAGCCGCGGTAGATGCAGTGCGGGCGATTGCCGAAGGTGCCGTTGACGATGCCGACGGGCCCGACTCGCATCTCGATGCCGAGCTTGAGCGCCCCCCGCCAGATCTTGGCGGCGGCACCCGAAATAGGGTGCGGCGCAAAGGGATAGCGATGCGGATCGCCCCACGGCCAGTTCTGGCCGGCCACCGGCAGCTCGAGCTCGACACGCTCGTAGTGGCGGCGGATGTCCTCGTAGCGGATGGGCCAGTCCGCCCCGACCCCGTCGCGGGTGTAGGTCTCGAAGTCGCTGGGGTGGAATCGCGGGGTGTATCCGGCGTAGTGCACCATCGAGCCGCCCACGCCGCGCCCGGAGTTGTTCTTGCCCAACTCGATCGGGTCGTCGCCGCCGATGATGCGTTTCTGTGTCCAGTACAGCGCGTGCGATCCGGCCTCGTCGGACACCCAGTCCTCGTCGGGATGCCAGAACGGGCCGGCTTCCAGGATTACCACCCGCCAGCCCTCGCGGGCCAGCCGCTGCGCGAGCACCGAGCCACCGGCGCCGGCACCGACGACCACCAAATCGACCTCGTCGTCATCGGCGTAGCGCCGCATGGTCTTTTCGCCCGGTAGATCGCGGGTGTGCACGTCGAGCAGGAACCGCGAGTCGTTGTCCTTCGGTCCGACCGCACCCTTGAACAGACCCCGCAGGAAGTCGCCCATCACAGCTCCCCGTTGTTCACGATTCGCACCGGGTCCTCGTCGGTGGCGCCGCGGGTCTCGTACGGTTCGCGCGCGGCGGCCGGACCGGTGGCGCCGCCGAGGCGCATGAAGCCGCGCGGGTAGGCCGGGCCGCCGAACCCGATCTCGTTCCACGCCCACGGGTGGGAGTAGAAGCCCGACAACGTCATTCGCATGCACACCGACCATGCCCGCTTGACGTTCAGGCTCTGCCACGCCCCGCCCTGCAGGTCGGCCTGGGAGAATTTGTCGATGATCGCCTCGCGGGTGGTGATATCGGCGTCGGCGAAAGAGGTTGCGCCGTAGTGGTTCCTCGCCGTCTCATCGAGCCCGCGCAGCACCAGCCGCCAGGTGTCGCGGTCGTCGGGCATGTCGGCGTACTGGTAGCCGTCGAGGCGCCCGTCGGCGAGCTTGGAGTCCACCGACTCGGCCGCCGGCACCCGCGGTTCGACGTCCTGCGCGAGCACCGTGTCGCAGAACGCGCGCAGGCACGGCTCCTCTTCGGGGGTGAAAAACCGCAGCGGCCCAGGCGGTTCCAGGCGGGCCAGCACCACCTTGCGGGTGGCCTCGTCCCAGTTGTCGGCGGTCTCGAGCACGTCGTAGTCGGGGTAGCGCCCGATCATCTGCGGCGTGACGCCGCGCCGCTGCTTGGGCAGCCAGGACGGGTGCGGCGGTTTGCCGTCGGGGCGCAGGTTGGGCAGGTGGTCGGGGCGTGCGGTGTTGGCCATCTCGGGGATCCCAGCTCCCTAATCCCGGAACCGTTCGCGGCGCAGGATCGACGCCAATAGCCCCATCCCGCCGACCATGCACATCAATCCCGGCGCCGCGATCGGAGGCCCCATCGGCACGTTGTAGGAGGCGTTCTTCCACCCGCCCGGCTTGCGCGCGACCCCGCGCGCGTGCAGGTATTCGCCCATCAGGCCGTTGGCCGTGTAGATGCCCGCGGTGATGGGCAGCCAGAGCTTCGCCCAGCGCCGGGAGAACACGCCGCCGATGCCGGCGACGACCACGGGCGGCGTCACCACGATCGGGCTCCACATCCATTTGTTGCCGAAGCTCGCTTTGTAGTGCTCGAAGTAGATTTCGGCCGTGGTGACCATTGCCGCGATGGCGGTCAGACCGGACAGCGAGCGTTCGAAGCGGCCGTGCGCGACGTCGTATAACGCTCGCCCGGCCAAATGTTGGACCTCGCCGAGTCCGTCGCCGGCGGTGCGGCCCTTTTGCCGTCCGCCGTTGCCCAGCAACAACATCTGTCTCCCTTTCTCGCGCGCGTATGCCTGGCCGGCGGTTACCGGCCCGGGCTGGTTTCGTAGATCGAACGGTCGGTGGCTTGTCGCTCGCCGAGCGATTCCGTCGTCGTATCCATCAAGCGACCTCGCCTTCGGGCTGGAAGGAAACACGGTCCCGGCGGGCTTCGGCATCCGCACTGTGGGTGCAGTAACGGTCGCCAAAGCCGCCCAGAAAACTGGGAAGCGCCCAGCTGTGTCTTTCAACCGAGGAGGTCCCGACGACGCGTCGCGACCGAAGCGCATCGGCTGTGTACCCGGCGTCATGCTGCGCAAACGGGTTCGCAGCTGGTTCTCAGCGTGCCTTAAGGAGCGCAGGTCGCGACGACGAATCGGCGGACTCCGCTTTCGCCGGCGGCCGACGGATCACGAAGCGCGGGAACCCAATTCGCGCAGGCGTTTGAGCACGAGTCGTCCCACCTGCATCGAAATGGTCGGCGACAGGCGCTCCAGGTACCACAGCGCCTTCCACCACGCCGGCACGATGACGATGGCGTCGCCGCGCAGCACGGCACGCAGGACACGATCGGCGAATTTCTCCGGCGCCATCGGCCGCGTCGGCTCCCAGGCTTTGAGGATGTCCTCGTCGCTGGCGCCCGTATTGTTCATCCGGCCGTAGACGCCGCCGGTGAGGATCGGGGTGCGGATGGCGCCCGGACACAGCACGGACACCTTGACGTGGTGGCGTTCGGCCTCCAGCCGCAGCGCCTTCGACAGTGCGACGACGGCGTGCTTGGAGGCGGTGTAGCTGACGGTGCCGGGGCCGGCCAGCAGACCGGCCATCGACGCCGTGTTCACGATGTGGCCCGAGCGCTGCCGGATCATGATCGGATACACGGCCTGGATGCCGTGCACGACACCGTGCAGGTTGACGGCCAGGACGTCGTTCCAGTCCTCGAGGCTGTAGGAGTCGACCTCACCGCCGACGCCGATGCCGGCGTTGTTGAACAGGTAGTCGATCCGCCCGGAGCGCTGCACGGCCTGGGCGACCGCGTCCTCGAACGCGGGGTAGCTGCGGACGTCGAGCTCGATCGCGTGGGCCTTGCCGCCGCCGAGGCGCTGTGCCAGCCGCTGGGCCGCCTCGAGCTGGCGATCGGCGAGCCAGACCTGCGCGCCGCCGTCGACCAACTTGGTGGCCAGCGCTGCGCCGATGCCCGACGCTCCGCCGGTGATGAATGCGACCTTGCCCGACACGCTCGACGCCATGGGGGCAGGATAGGCGCCGTCTGCGCAGCTCAACAGTGGTTCGCCGGCGATGACTGAAGTTGTCGGTGGCCGGTGGCATGATCGCACGTATGTTCGAAGAAGTCATCGCGCGGTTCGATGAGCAGTTCGAGCGGCATTATCCGTCGACCACGGGGGAGTCGAGGGCGTTGATCGACGACATCTGCGGGTCGGCGCGGGCGGAGAACCGGGCCGCGGCCGCCCAGTTGGTCGCGATCGGCAAGTTGTTCGCCTACCGGTTGTCGCGGTGTTCGGAGACCGAGGACTGGGCGGTCGACACCGAGGCGGCGGCGGCCGCCGAGGTGGCCGCGGCCTTGCGGATCAGTCAGGGGTTGGCCGCGAGCCGGTTGCGCTACGCGCGGGCGATGCGGGAACGGTTGCCGAAGGTGGGCGCGGTGTTCAAGTCCGGGGATATCGACTTTCGGATGTTTGCCACCTTGGTGTTTCGTACGGACCTGATCACCGACCC
>NZ_LZKY01000411.1:0-14952 GCF_001673055.1 Mycobacterium sp. 1245801.1 | reverse complement strand
GCGGCTGGCCTCCGAGATGCTGGAGCTGGCCGGGATCGCCGACCGCGACCCCGCCGACACCCTGCGCGACGGCACCGCGATGGACCGGTTCCGCCGGCTCGTCGCGGCCCAGGGCGGCGATCTGTCGGTGCCGTTGCCCCTCGGTCGGCATGCCGAGACCGTGACCGCGCCCCGGGGCGGCACAATGGGCGATATCGACGCGATGGCAGTGGGGCTGGGGGCATGGCGGCTCGGCGCGGGCAGGTCCCGCCCGGGCGAGCGGGTGCAGCTGGGCGCGGGGATCCGGATCCACCGCCGGCCCGGCGAACCGGTCACCGCCGGCGAGCCGTTGTTCACCCTCTACACCGACACCCCGGAGCGTTTCGGTGCCGTCGCGCAGGGTGTCGGCGGGGTCGCGGTCGGCGATCCCGGCCAGCTCCAGCATCTCGGAGGCCAGCCGCAGGGTCAGCTCGACGACGTCGGGCGGCCCGCCCCCAGCCAGCACCTCGAGCGACTCGGCCACCTCGAGGGCGTTGCCGACCGTGGCGCCCAGCGGCCGGTTCATGTCCGTCAGCAGGGCGCGGGTGGCCACGCCGTGCGCCGCCCCCAGCTCGACCATGGTGTGCGCCAGCTCGCGGCACTGCCGCTCGGAGTCCAGCAGCGCCCCAGAGCCGACCTTCACGTCGAGCACCAGCGCGCCGGCCCCCTCGGCCAGCTTCTTGCTCATCACCGAGCTGGCGATCAGCGGCAGCGACTCGACCGTGGCGGTGATGTCGCGCAGCGCGTACAGCTTGGCGTCGGCGGGAGCCAGGTCGCCGGCGGCGAAGATGGCCGCGCCGAGGACGCGGAGCTGCTCGCGCACCCGCCGGTTGGACAGCTGGGCGGTGAACCCGGTGATGGATTCCAGCTTGTCCAGGGTGCCGCCGGTGTGGCCGAGCCCGCGGCCCGACGCCTGCGGGACCGCGGCTCCGCAGGCGGCGACGACGGGCACCAGCGACAGGGTGATCTTGTCCCCCACCCCGCCGGTGGAGTGCTTGTCGACGGTGGCCAGGCCCAGGTCACCGAAGTCGAGCGTGTCCCCCGACGCCAGCATCGCCGCCGTCCACCGGGCGGTCTCGGCGCGGTCCATGCCGCGCAGCAGGATCGCCATCAGCAGCGCCGCCATCTGTTCTTCGGCCACCCGGCCGTCGGTGTAGGCGCCGATGACCCAGTCGATGGCGGCGTCGGACAACCGGCCGCCGTCGCGCTTGGTCCGGATCACCGTGGGCGCGTCGAACGCGGGGTCAGCCAAGTGGCTCCCCGGGGCTCAGGGTGTCGTCCCGTTCTCTTTGACGAACGAAGCAAGCGCGCCGACGAGCTGGGTGGAGAACGGCAGTGGCTTCGGGTAATTGACCGGCGTTCCGCTGGCGTCCTCTTTCAGGACGTGGTTCACCCCGGTCAGGTGGACATAGTCGGTCTTGGTGCCCGCGCTGGTCAGGCCTGACACCAGGGAATCGACGTCCTGGCAGGTGATCTGCAGATCGGCGTCGCTGCAGGTGACCAGCACCGGCATGTTGCGCGGCAGCTTCGCCGCCAATGCCTGCGGGTCGATCGCGTCCTCCTGCAACAGGGCGTGCGCATTGGCGGCGTTGATCACCGACTTCAGCCCGGGCGGTTCGTCGGGCGGGACCTGGCCGGTCGCGCGGAACTGCTGTATCGCGTTGTCGATCGCCGCGGTGCTTTCGGCGGCCCGCGCCGCGGCGACGCGTCCAGACCTGACGGCGGCGTCGGCCTGGGCGTGGGCCTGCTCGGACACATGGTCGAGGATGCGGCGGCTCGCCGGTTCCACCAGGCCCAAGGACTGCACCGCGGGAACCGTCCCGGGCGCGGCGGTGGCCAGCATCATCGCGTAGAGGGCGCCTTCGCTGTGGCCGAGCGCCATCAGATGAGTCCGGTCGATGCCGGATTGGTTGGCCAGGAAGTTCAACGCGGCGGCCGCCTCGTCTTTGAACACGCCGATGTCGACCTTCGCCGGGTCGGTGGCGTAGGGGCCGAGCCCGGTCTGACCGGTGCCCAGCTTGTCGTAGCGCAAGCTGGCGACGCCGTCGTCGGACAGCGCCCGCGCCAGATTCCGCAGCGTGTCGACCTGACCCGGCATGGCGGCCGAGTCACCGTTGCGATCCGTCGGCCCACTGCCGGCGATCAGCAGCGCCGCCGGCACCGCCCGCCCATGCCCCGCCGGATGACGGAACGTGCCGTACACGGTCATGTCCGCGACCGGGAAGGAGACGGAGTCCTCCACCCAGGACGACGACGCCGGCGCCGGCGACGAGGTCCCCGACGGCGGCTTTGCGGCGGGTGACTGCGACGCGCATCCCGCGGCTCCCATACCCGCCGCGATCAGCACCGCAACAAAAAGCCTGGGCAGCGATCCCATCGGCGGCGCGCTCCCCCGTTGCACACGGATGACGGTAAGCCGACCGGCAACACTCAGCAAGCGACCGCGTGCATCAGTCGCGCCCGCGGGCCAGGTCGTCGGGCCCGAAAGCGTCCGGCAGCAGGTCGCCGAGCCGGCGCGGCCCGCGCGGATGGTCGATCAGCAGCTCGGGGCCGCCGTGTTCGGCCAGCACCTGGCGGCACCGCCCGCACGGCATCAGCACCGATCCCCGCCCGTCCACGCACGCCAGCGCCACCAGGCGCCCACCGCCGCCCGAATGCAGGGCGCACACCACCGCACACTCGGCACAGAGACCGAGGCCATATGAGATGTTCTCCACATTGCAGCCGGTCACCACCCGGCCGTCATCGACCAGCGCGGCCGCCCCGACCCGGAATCGCGAGTACGGTGCGTAGGCACCCTCGGCGGCATCTATTGCCTTGTCCCGCAACATCTTCCAGTCGATCTCAGGCGTCATGAATCCCCGCTCACCGATGGCCGATTCCGACAGTCACCCTATCCGCAAAACGGTATTTCGCTTGACGGACATTGTCCCAAGTCACAGCGTGTCCGAGCTAAGCTCAAGTGCCCGGCGTGACCGACGTTGAGGCCGGAAGAAGGCGCAGGACTGGGGTGACACTGGGGTGACTACGCAACCGACAACCGCGGATCCGGCGGCTCCGGCTCCCTCGCGCAAACGCAGGCCACCACGCACGCTGTACCGGGGCGACCCAGGCATGTGGTCGTGGGTGCTGCACCGGATCAGCGGCGCGACGATCTTCTTTTTCCTGTTCGTCCACGTCCTGGACGCCGCGATGCTGCGGGTCAGCCCGCAGACCTACAACGCGGTGATCCACGATTACCAGATGCCAGTCGTCGGGCTGATGGAATACGGCCTGGTCGCGGCGGTGCTCTTTCATGGCCTGAACGGGATCCGGGTGATCCTGATCGACTTCTGGTCCGAGGGCCCGCGCCATCAACGGTTGATGTTCTGGATCGTCGGCGTCGTGTTCCTGCTGCTGATGGTTCCGGCCGGCGTGGTGACGGTCATCCACATGGTGGAGCACTTCCGATGAGCGGCCCGGATTTGCAGCTCGGTCGCGGCGAGCTCGCCCCGGTCAAGCAGCGCCTGTATGACCGCCCCGCCAGCCTGGACAACCCACGCTCCCCGCGGCGGCGGGCCGGCATCCCCAACTTCGAGAAGTTCGCGTGGCTGTTCATGCGGTTCTCCGGGATCGCGCTGTTCGTGCTGGCGATCGGGCACCTGTTCATCATGTTGATGTGGGATAACGGCGTTTACCGCATCGACTTCAACTATGTGGCGCAGCGCTGGGCGTCGCCGTTCTGGCAGTTCTGGGACCTGGCGCTGCTGTGGCTGGCGCAGCTGCACGGCGGCAACGGCCTGCGCACCATCATCGACGACTACAGCCGCAAGGACAGCACCCGCTTCTGGCTCAACAGCCTGCTGTTGTTGTCGATGGGGTTCACGTTGGTGCTGGGCACCTACGTGCTGCTGACATTCGACCCGAATATCGGAGGCTGATCGATGATCCAGCAACACCGGTACGACGTGGTGATCGTCGGCGCGGGTGGTGCCGGCATGCGGGCCGCGGTGGAGGCGGGCCCGCGGGTGCGCACCGCGGTGCTGACCAAGCTCTACCCCACCCGCAGCCACACCGGGGCGGCGCAGGGCGGCATGTGCGCGGCGCTGGCCAACGTCGAAGAGGACAACTGGGAATGGCACACCTTCGACACCGTCAAGGGCGGCGACTACCTCGCCGACCAGGACGCGGTGGAGATCATGTGCAAGGAAGCCATCGACGCGGTGCTCGACCTGGAGAAGATGGGGATGCCGTTCAACCGCACCCCGGAGGGCCGCATCGACCAGCGCCGCTTCGGCGGGCACACCCGCGACCACGGCAAGGCCCCGGTGCGCCGGGCCTGCTACGCCGCCGACCGCACCGGCCACATGATCCTGCAGACGCTGTATCAGAACTGCGTGCGCCACGACGTCCAGTTCTTCAACGAGTTCTATGCGCTGGACCTGGTGCTCACCCAGACCCCGAGCGGGCCGGTGGCCACCGGCGTGGTGGCCTATGAGCTGGCCACCGGCGACATCCACGTCTTCCACGCCAAGGCGGTCGTGCTGGCCACCGGCGGTTCGGGCCGGATGTACAAGACCACCTCCAACGCGCACACGCTGACCGGCGACGGCATCGGCATCGTCTTCCGCAAGGGACTTCCGTTGGAGGACATGGAGTTTCACCAGTTCCATCCGACGGGCTTGGCCGGCCTGGGCATCCTGATCTCCGAGGCGGTGCGCGGCGAGGGCGGCCGGCTGCTCAACGGCGAGGGTGAGCGCTTCATGGAGCGCTACGCCCCGACGATCGTTGACCTGGCGCCGCGCGACATCGTGGCCCGCTCCATGGTTTTGGAGGTTCTGGAGGGTCGCGGCGCGGGCCCACACAAGGACTACGTCTACATCGACGTCCGCCACCTCGGTGAGGACGTGCTGGAGGCCAAGCTGCCCGACATCACCGAGTTCGCCCGCACCTACCTGGGGGTGGACCCGGTGCACGAGTTGGTTCCCGTCTACCCGACCTGTCACTACGTGATGGGCGGCATCCCCACCACCGTGACCGGACAGGTGTTGCGGGACAACACATCTACGGTGCCGGGCCTGTACGCGGCCGGCGAGTGCGCGTGCGTGTCGGTGCACGGGGCCAACCGGCTGGGCACCAATTCGCTGCTGGACATCAACGTGTTCGGCCGCCGGGCCGGCATCGCCGCGGCGTCGTACGCGCGGGGCCACGACTTCGTGGACATGCCGCCGGAACCGGCGGCGATGGTGGTGGGCTGGGTCGGCGACATCCTCTCCGAGCACGGCAATGAGCGCGTCGCCGACATCCGCAACGCGTTGCAGCAGTCGATGGACAACAACGCCGCGGTGTTCCGCACCGAGGAGACGCTCAAGCAGGCGCTCACCGACATCCACGCGCTGAAGGAGCGCTACGCCCGAATCAGCGTGCACGACAAGGGGAAACGGTTCAACAGCGACCTGCTGGAGGCCATCGAACTGGGCTTCTTGCTGGAGCTGGCCGAGGTCACCGTGGTCGGTGCGCTGAATCGCAAGGAGTCGCGCGGCGGCCACGCCCGCGAGGACTACCCCAACCGCGACGACGTCAACTTCATGCGCCACACCATGGCCTACAAGCAGGGCAGCGATCTGCTGAGCGACATCGCGCTGGACTTCAAGCCGGTGGTGCAGACGCGCTACGAACCGAAGGAACGGAAGTACTGATGGCCGAGAGCGTCGGAACCGAAGAGGCAGCCGAGGTCGAGACCAGCCTGGAACCGCCGCTGCCGGCGATTCCGGACGGGGCGGTGATGGTGACCGTCAAGATCGCCCGGTTCAACCCCGACCAGCCCGACGCCTACGCGGAAACCGGTGGCTGGCAGAGCTTTCGGGTGCCGTGCCTGCCCAGCGACCGGATGCTCAACCTGCTGATCTACATCAAGAGCTACCTGGACGGCACGCTGACCTTCCGGCGTTCCTGCGCGCACGGCGTGTGCGGCTCGGACGCCATGCGGATCAACGGCGTCAACCGGCTGGCGTGCAAGGTGCTGATGCGCGACCTGCTGCCCAAGAAGCCGGGCAAGCAGCTCACCATCACTGTCGAGCCGATCCGTGGGCTGCCGGTGGAGAAGGACCTGGTGGTCGACATGGAGCCGTTCTTCGACGCCTACCGCGCGGTGAAGCCGTACCTGATCACGACCGGCAATCCCCCGACCCGCGAACGCATCCAGAGTCCGACCGACCGCGCCCGCTACGACGACACCACCAAGTGCATCCTGTGCGCGGCGTGCACCACCAGCTGCCCGATCTTCTGGCACGAGGGCAGCTACTACGGCCCGGCGGCGATCGTCAACGCGCACCGGTTCATCTTCGACAGCCGCGACGAGGCCGCCGCTGAGCGCCTGGACATCCTCAACGAGGTCGACGGCGTGTGGCGCTGCCGCACCACGTTCAACTGCACCGAGGCCTGCCCGCGCGGCATTCAGATCACCAAGGCGATCCAAGAGGTCAAGCGCGCGATCATGTTCTCGCGCTAGGCGTTTCGCGGCGGCACGTCGTCAGATCAGGGCTTCGACTCCCCGGTACGAGTACCCGCGACGTGCGCCGGCCCGACGCGGTCGTCGCCGAGGTCGGTTTCCGGCATTTGTGAAGCGGGTTGCTCGTCCGCCGGGGACTGAGTCGCCCCGCCCGGGGTATCCGACGGGCTGGCCGACGTGTAATCGGGATTCGTCTCCGGTCTCGTGGCGCCGCCCGCGCCTCCCAGGTCACCCGCGGCACTCTGTTGGCGTCCCTCGTAGGGCGGGATCGCGCTTCCGGTGTCCTGCGGGGGCAATTCGCCGGTGCCGCTGTAGACATCGGACGCGGTCGGATCGCTCATCGGCGGATTCGCGTCTTCGTCCACGGTGCCCACCGGACGATCTGCCCCGCCGGGCTCGGGAGTGTCCGTGCCGGTGTCGCGCGCACCGCTGCCCAGCTCGGGATCGTCGAAATGTTCCAGCCTCGAATCGTCGGACTGTTGATCGTTTTGAGAGGTCATCTTCAATCTCCTCACCCTCTCGCTACCCCGCCGCGCCGGTTGGCGCGACGAGGGTGAGGTCCGGGTACCCGGACCTCACCGTGGGAAACACCTGCTCACCACCGGCGCCTCGCCGGACCTGTCACACAACGCGTGGCCACCTCGTCTGATCGGTATGACACAGAAAACCCGCATCGAGCCCCTGCCCCCCAAGCGCACCGGGTTGCTGACCCGGGCCATGTACCGGATCGCCAAGCGGCGCTACGGCCAGGTTCCCGAGCCGTTCGCCGTGGCCGCACATCATCGCAAGCTGATGATCGCCAGCGCCCTGCACGAGACGATGGTCGACCGGGCGTCGAAAACGCTGCCCACCAGCGTCCGCGAGCTGGCCGTGTTGTGGACCGCGCGCCAGGTCGGCTGCTCGTGGTGCGTCGACTTCGGATCGATGCTGCAGCGCCTGGACGGCCTGGACATCCAGCGCCTCAAGGACATCGACAACTACGCCACCTCAACGGCATTCACCGACGACGAGCGCGCGGCCATCGCTTATGCCGCCGCGATGACCACCGATCCGCACACCGTCACCGACGAGCAGGTCGACGATCTGCGGGCCCGGTTCGGCGACGCCGGTGTGTTCGAGCTGACCTATCAGATCGGGTTGGAGAACATGCGGGCCCGGGTGAATTCCGCACTCGGCATCACCGAGCAGGGCTTCAATTCCGGTGACGCGTGCCGGGTTCCGTGGGCTAACCAGCTCGACGAGCCCGCAGCGGGGAGCCGGTGAATTTGTCGGGGTTGGCGATATCCCATAGGGCGCAGACCTTTCCGTTGCGCACGGTCGCGGCCATGATCCGCGGCATCAGCTCGCGGTAGCCGTCGCTGGCGGGGCAGCCGGGCGTGTAACCCCCGAGCTCGCCGTTGACCAACCCCAGCTGATACGAGGTGAACATCGCCGGGCCGTAGCGCTGGGCCAGGCCGAAGAAGAACCGGGCCACCTTGTCGGCGCCGTGGATGACGTTGATTGCGGTGGGCGCCTTGCCATTCGCATCGCCCGTCAGGACCACGTCGGGGTGCAGCAGCGCCACCACGGCTTCCAGGTCCCCTGCGGCCATGGCGGCCAGCAATTTGCCGACCACCTCGGCGTGCGCCGGATCGGGCTTGGGTGCGGGCTCGGCCGAGACGGCCTTGCGGGCCCGCGACGCCAGCTGCCGCGCGGCGGCCTCGTTGGTGCCCAGCACCTCGGCCACCTCCGCGAACGGCACGGCGAACCCGTCGTGCAGCACGAAGGCGACCCGCTGATCCGGTGACAACCGCTCCAGCACGACCATCGCGGCGAACCGCGCGTCCTCGCCGGCCACCACCGCGGACAGCGGATCGGCTTCCGAAGCGGTGGAGCCGAACCCGGTGACCACCGGCTCGGGCAGCCAGTTGCCGGTGTAGCTCTCGCGGCGGTGCGCGGCCGAGCGCAGCCTGTCCAGGCCGAGCCTGCTAACCACCGTGGTCAGCCAGGCCCGCAGGTCGGCGATCTCTGCCTTGTCGGGCTCCTGCCGGTGCCAGCGCAGCCAGGCGTCCTGGACGATGTCCTCGGCGTCGGCCACCGTGCCGGTGAGCCGGTAGGCCACCGCCATGAGATGGGGCCGTAGCGACTCGAACTCGCTGACCTGCTGCGCTGCGGTCATGTCGCGAGGTTACGCTCACCAACAACATGACTGACAACCTCTGGCTGCACTTCGCCCGGCACGGCCCGGACATCACGCCGCCGATCATCACGCGCGGCGAGGGTGTCACCATCTACGACGACCGCGGCAAGAGCTACCTCGACGGCCTGTCCGGCCTGTTCACCGTCCAGGTCGGCCACGGCCGCGCCGAGCTCGCCGAGGTCGCCGCCCGCCAGGCGAGCACGCTGGCGTTCTTCCCACTGTGGGGCTACGCCACTACACCGGCGATCGAGCTGGCCGAACGCCTCGCCGGCCACACCCCGGGCGATGTGAACCGGGTCTTCTTTACGACCGGCGGCACCGAGGCCGTCGAGACCGCGTGGAAACTGGCCAAGCAGTACTTCAAGCTCACCGGCAAACCCGGTAAGCACAAGGTGATTTCGCGCTCAGTCGCCTACCACGGCACCACCCAGGGCGCGCTGGCCATCACCGGGCTGCCGAAATACAAGGCCCCGTTCGAGCCGGTGACGCCCGGTGGCTTCCGGGTGCCCAACACCAACCTCTACCGGGCGCCGGAGACGCTGCGCACCGACCCGAAGGCGTTCGGGCGGTGGGCCGCCGACCGGATCGCCGAGGCCATCGAGTTCGAGGGCCCCGACACCGTGGCCGCGGTGTTCCTGGAGCCGGTGCAGAACGCCGGCGGCAGCATCCCGCCTCCCCCAGGCTATTTCGAGCGGGTGCGCCAGATCTGCGACGAATACGACGTACTGCTGGTCTCCGACGAGGTGATCTGCGCGTTCGGCCGGATCGGGTCGATGTTCGCCTGCTCGTCGGACATCGGCGACTTCGGCTACGTGCCCGACATGATCACCTGCGCCAAGGGAATGACGTCGGGCTACTCACCGATCGGCGCCATGATCGCCAGCGAGCGGCTGTTCGAGCCGTTCAACGACGGCGCCACCATGTTCCCGCACGGCTATACCTTTGGCGGGCACCCGGTTTCGGCGGCCGTCGGGCTGGCCAACCTGGACATCTTCGAGCGCGAGGGCCTCAATGATCACGTCAGAACCCACGCGCCCGCGTTCCGCGCCACCCTGGAGAAGCTCTACGACCTGCCCATCGTCGGCGACGTGCGCGGCGAGGGTTTCTTCTACGGCGTGGAACTGGTCAAGGACCAGGGCACCAGGCAGACCTTCAGCGACGACGAGCGCCGCCCGCTGCTCGCCCGGGTCTCCGCGGCGCTGTTCGAGGCGGGGCTGTATTGCCGCACCGACGACCGCGGCGATTCGGTCATTCAG
This sequence comes from Mycobacterium sp. 1245801.1, assembly GCF_001673055.1. Taxonomy (NCBI): domain Bacteria; kingdom Bacillati; phylum Actinomycetota; class Actinomycetes; order Mycobacteriales; family Mycobacteriaceae; genus Mycobacterium; species Mycobacterium sp. 1245801.1. The sequence continues at coordinate 5,009 of NZ_LZKY01000411.1, read as the reverse complement.
CTGGCGCCGCCGCTGATCAGTGGGCAGGCCGAATTCGACCTCATCGAGGCGGCGCTGCGCGGCGTGCTCAGCGACGAGTGCCGCCGGCTGTAGCCAGGATCCGCTTGACCTCGTAAGCGGCCAGCAACACCTCGCGGGAATGCGCCGTGGTGGGGCTGCTGGTGATCCGCGACTGAGCGTTGCACAGCCAGGCCAGTGCGGACCGCAGGTCGCCCTCGGGGGTGGCGTCGCGATGCAGTTTCAGCTCTTCCAGCACCCGGTCGTCGTCGGAGCCGCGGACCTGGCTGCCCTTCTCCACCCGCTTGAGCAGCTGTTCCAACGATCGTGGGCCGTCGCCGTCGCGCCGCAACTGAGACCACGTTCGAGACCAGAACCGATCGTTTGAAATGGCACATCCCTCGGGGATTCGGGGCGGTCGATGGGTTCCGAACTGACCGCGTGCCCAGCGTAACCCGGCCCGACCGACCAGGCTCAGTAACTTCCGTCTCACCAGTCACAGCGCGGCTCCCCGGATTCGGGCGGTCGATCGCTTACTGTGCTCAGACGATGACCCTGTTACGTTCCGCATCATGCCTGGCAGCGGCGCTTTTCCTGACCGCCGCCCCGGTCACGCTCGGGGTGCCGCTCGCCACCGCCGAGCCCGGCGCCGAGCCGAATGCCGCGCCGGCCAACTGCCCGTACAAGGTGACCACGCCGCCCGCGGTGGATTCCTCCGAGGCCCCGACCGCCGGCGACCCGCCGATCCCGCTGGCGGTGCCCGCCAAGCCCGTCGGTGGTGACGCGCTGGGCAGCTGCGGCATCGTCACCGCGCCGAACACGCCGCCGCTGCCGAACGACGTCTCCGCGGACGCGTGGCTGGTCGCGGACCTGGACAGCGGCGCGGTGATCGCGGCCAAGGACCCACACGGGCGGCACCGCCCGGCCAGCATCATCAAGGTGCTGGTCGCGATGGCCTCCATCAACGCGCTCAACCTCAATAAGGCGGTTCCCGGGACCGCCGACGACGCCGCGGCCGAGGGCACCAAGGTCGGCGTCGAGGAGGGCGGGGTCTTCACCGTCAACCAGCTGCTGCACGGGCTGCTGATGCACTCCGGCAACGACGCCGCGCACGCGCTGGCCATGCAGCTGGGCGGCATGCAGCAGGCGCTGGAGAAGATCAACGTGCTGTCGGCCAAGCTGGGCGGCCAGGACACCCGGGTGGCCTCGCCGTCGGGCCTGGACGCGCCGGGCATGAGCACCTCGGCCTACGACATCGGGTTGTTCTACCGCTACGCCTGGCAGAACCCGACGTTCGCCGACATCGTCGCGACACGGACGTTCGACTTCCCCGGCCACGGCGACCACCCGGGCTACGAGCTGGAGAACGACAACCAGCTGCTCTACAAGTATCCCGGCGCCCTGGGCGGCAAGACGGGTTACACCGACGACGCGGGCCAGACGTTCGTGGGCGCGGCCAACCACGACGGACGACGCCTGGTGGCGGTGCTGCTGCACGGCACGCGTCAACCGATCGCGCCGTGGGAACAGGCCGCGCACCTGCTGGACTACGGCTTCTCCACGCCGCAGGGCACCCAGGTCGGCTCGCTGATCGCCCCCGACCCGTCGCTGGCGCCGGCCAAGCGTGACACCGCCGCCGACCCGCTCGCCAGCAACGCCGCGGCGGACGGGATCATCCCGTCGGCCGACGCCATGCCGATCCGAGTGGGCGTGGCGGTCATCGGCACCGTCGTGGTGTTCGCGCTGATCATGATGGCCCGCTCGATGAACCGCCGACCGCAGCACCGCTGAGCGCCGTGGCACGCGGATCGCGGCGCGGACTGCTGGTCGGGCTGACCGCCGCCAGCGTCGGCGTCATCTACGGTTACGACCTGTCCATCATCGCCGGGGCGCAGTTGTTCGTCACCGAGGACTTCGGCTTGTCCACGCGCCAGCAGGAACTGCTCACCACGATGGTGGTGATCGGCCAGATTGTCGGGGCGCTGGGCGCCGGCGTGCTGGCCAACGTCATCGGGCGCAAACGATCGGTGGTGCTGATCCTGTGCGCCTACGCGGTTTTCGCGCTGCTGGCCGCGTTCTCGATCTCGCTGCCGATGCTATTGGCGGCGCGGCTACTGCTGGGCATGACCATCGGTGTGACGGTGGTGGTGGTCCCGGTGTACGTGGCCGAATCGGCCCCGACGGCGGTGCGCGGCTCGCTGCTGACGGCCTATCAGCTGGCGATCGTTTCCGGCCTGATCGTCGGCTACCTGACCGGTTACGTGCTGGCCGGCACCCACGGCTGGCGGTGGATGCTGGGCCTGGCCTGCGTGCCCGCAATCCTGTTGCTGCCGTTGATCATTGGCATGCCCGACACCACCCGGTGGTACGTGCTCAAGGGCCGGATGGACGACGCCCGCCAGGCGCTGCTGCGGGTCGAACCGACGGCGCGCGTCGACGAGGAGCTGGCCGAGATCGGCCGCGCGCTCGGCGAGGCCGCCCCCGGCGCCGGGGGCGGGTTCGCCGAGATGCTGCGCCCCCCGTACCTGCGGGCCACCGCCTTCGTGGTGGTGCTCGGCTTCCTGATCCAGATCACCGGCATCAACGCGATCATCTATTACAGCCCCCGCATCTTTCAGGCCATGGGTTTCACCGGGAATTTCGCGCTGCTCGGGCTGCCGGCGCTGCTGCAGGTCGCCGGGCTGGCCGCCGTCGGCGCGGCGCTGCTGCTGGTCGACCGGGTGGGCCGACGGCCAATCCTGTTGTGGGGCACCGCCATGATGATCGCCGCCGACGTCGTGCTGATGGCCGTGTTCGGTCAGGGCTTCGGCGGCGCCATCGCCGGCTTCGCCGGCATCCTGTTGTTCATCATCGGCTACACCATGGGCTTCGGCTCCCTGGGCTGGGTGTACGCCAGCGAAAGCTTCCCGTCGCGACTACGCTCGATCGGATCGAGCACCATGTTGACCTCCAACCTGGTGGCTAACGCCATCATCGCCGCCGTCTTCCTGACCCTGCTCCATTCGCTGGGCGGCGCAGGGACTTTCGCGCTGTTCGCCGCGCTTGCGGCGGTCGCATTCGTCTTCGTCTACCGCTACGCGCCGGAGACCAAGGGCCGCCAGCTCGAGGACATCCGCCACTTCTGGGAAAACGGCGGCCGCTGGGAGAATCCGTGCCCGTGATCGCCGCGGGCACCATGGTGCTCGACGGCGAGGTCTGTCGCCCAGGCTGGCTGCAGACCGCCGGTGAACGGATCGCGGCCTGCGCGCCCGGGCCGCCGCCGCGGCCGGCCGACCAAGATTTCCCGAATTGCACTGTGGTCCCTGGCTTTATCGACATGCACGTGCACGGCGGCGGCGGCGCCTCCTACACCGACGCCGACGGCATCGCCGGCGCCGCAGCGTTCCACCTGCGGCACGGCACCACCACCACGCTGGCCAGCCTGGTGACCGCGTCACCGACCGACCTGCTCGCCGGGGTGCGGGCGCTGGCCGATGCCACCGGGCGCCGGACCGTCGCGGGCATCCACCTCGAGGGGCCGTGGCTGAGCCGGGCACACTGCGGGGCCCACGACCGCACCCAGCTGCGCGATCCGGACCCGGCCGAGATCGACGCGGTGCTGGCCGCGGGCGGCGACGCCATCCGGATGGTGACGCTGGCTCCCGAGCTGCCCGGGGCCGACGCGGCGATCCGGCGGTTCATTGACGCGGGAGTCGTTGTGGCGCTTGGCCATACCGACGCGACCTACGAGCAGACCCGGCATGCCATCGCGCTGGGCGCCACGGTCGGCACGCATCTGTTCAACGCGATGCCGCCACTGCACCATCGCGAGCCCGGCCCGGCCCTGGCACTGCTGCGCGACCCGCGCGTGGTCGTCGAGCTGATCGCCGACGGCGTGCACCTGCACCCCGACGTGGTACGGGCGGTGATCGCGGCCGCCGGAGCGGACCGGGTCGCCGTGGTCACCGACGCGATCGCCGCGGCCGGCCGCCCCGACGGCGCGTTTCGGCTCGGCGCGGTGGCCATCGACGTGGTCGCCGGCGTGGCGCGGGTGCATGGGACGTCGACGATCGCCGGCAGCACCGCCACCATGGATCAACTCTTCCGCACCGTGCACGCCGACGCGGGGCTGGCGCCGGCCGTGCAGGCGACGGCCGCGACGCCGGCGCGGGCCCTAGGCCTGGGGCGGGTCGGTGAACTCAGGACGGATTATGACGCCAATCTCGTTGTGCTGGACGAACGTTTAGGCATCTCTGACGTCATGGTGCGCGGCACCTGGCAGGGTCGCCCGCGCGACGTTTGTTAGCATCGAGCCCGTCAGCACCTGACACCGGACGAGGGGCCCCGTACCCGGCCAGCGACAAGACGGCGCCGTGGAGGTGCGTGATGGCCTGGCTTGTCCTGATTGTGTCGGGGATCCTGGAGGCGGTGTGGGCGACCGCCCTGAACAAATCGGACGGCTTCTCCCGACCGGTCCCTTCACTGGTTTTCCTTGCGGCCGTGGCCCTTTCGATGACCGGGCTGGCGATCGCCATGCGCACGCTGCCGGTCGGAACCAGTTACGCGGTCTGGGTCGGCATCGGGGCCGCGCTCACGGCGGGCTATGCGACGCTGGCCGGTGACGAATCGGCGTCGCCGATCAAGCTGGTGCTGATCGCCGGGATCGTGGCCTGCGTCGCGGGCCTGAAGCTGGTCGGCTAGCGAGCGCGGCGGGTGAAGCGCGCGATGCGGGAAAGCGTCAGCGCGCCAACGGCTCCCAGCGCCATCGCCGTCAACGTCTGGCGGGTGCCCAGGCCCTCGTCCATCTGCACCCGCGGGGCGATGATCGCCGGTGCCGGAGGGGCGACGGGCTGACTGCGCGGATCCGTGGACGCCGTCGCCGCCCAGGCGGTGCAGAACAGGACGAGATAGGCGGTGATGTAGGCGAACACCATCAACCCCAGCACCGGCCCGAACGCGGCGCCGGCGGGGCTGCGCAGCACGGTCCTCAGATAGATCGACGCCACCTGTTTGAACACCTCGAAGCCGATCGC
>NZ_LZKY01000410.1:0-1675 GCF_001673055.1 Mycobacterium sp. 1245801.1 | reverse complement strand
TGTGGCGATACAAACAGAACGACCGAAATACAATCGGACGCACGCCATTACCAACACAGGGACGCTGCGGTTGCGGGATAAGTCGTTACGTGGAAATCACCGCGTTGGATCCGTTACTGGTTCTGATGCGAATCGGTTCGGCACTACGCAGGTTGAGGATATCCCGGAAGCCCCGCCGCGCCCGTTGCGTGTGCGGGCGAACCTTCCCTGTCCTTCGTGTTATGCGCAGGCGCTTACCAGGGAAGCGGACCGACTGGAATCAAATGACGACTGGCAGTGCTTATCATGCGGCAGCACATGCACGAATGACCAGATGCTGTCCGGTGGTTGGTAGGGGTATGTGTGCCGTTTGACTTGCGCCGCGTTACATGTATACGATGGCTTTGTCTTAAGACAGTTGCGCCCTTTTTCGGGTATGTCACTGTAAAACCGCAGGTCGTATTTTGATAGGCGGCACTGCCATGCGTAAATCAGGATCATGGACGCCCGGTCAGACGGCCGCATAGCCCGACCTGACACCGCCGCGCCACGCGCGGCCGCTATCGCTTGGTGGTTGATACTGATCAACCTCGCCGTACTGCTCGGCCAAGGCTGCGCCTGGGTGAGCTGGGTGATCGACTAGCCGAGAGGGCTGCTGATAGTGGATAGCGAGGCTGCGCGCGTGATCGACCTGTCCATCCTGGTCTGCTCCGTATCTGAACGATTCGACGGATTCGCCGCGCAGATCCAGCGGCAACTCTACGGCCAGATAGACAAACTGGCGGACCGAGATCGGTCCCGCGTGGAAGTCATTGTCCTCACCGACACCAGGTCCATGACCATCGGCGGTAAACGCAACCACCTGGTCAACATGGCAGCCGGCAAATACGTTGTGTTCGTCGACGACGACGACGAAATCGCCGACGACTACGTCGAATCCTTGTTGAACGCAACACGGTCCGGCGCCGACGTCCTAGTGTTCAACCTCGAGTACCAGTTCAACGGCGCGCGGAAACGCGTCATACGGCACTCGCTGCGGTTCACCGACGACAGCACGCGCGGCCTGAACACGCCGCGTCACACCAGCGCTGTGCGCCGAGACATTGCGCTCGCGTTGCCGTTCGCCGAGACGTCCTACGGCGAAGACTTCGACTGGGCGCAACGACTCCTGTCGGTGGCTAAAACCGAATGCGCCATCAACAAAACGCTCTACATCTACCGTGACTGCCCGGCCACCTCGGTAGCTAGGCAGTACGCCGAACGGTCACACCCCAACGCCTATAACGCATGGAAGAGGGCACAGTGAGTGAGTACCGTCTGCTGCAACGGATCTTACGGGAAAACGCCCCATTCAAGGGAACGGCGTTAGAGTTCGGCGTCGCCACCGGCACCAGCGCGCGCATCATCGCCGAACACATGCCCGTGATCGGATTCGACAGCTTCGCCGGCCTACCGGAGGACTGGGTTCGTGAACCGACCGACATCGGAACCACATTCCCCGCCGGCACATTCGCATGCGAGCCCCCAGCGATCGACAACGTTCTCCTCGTTGTGGGGCTATTCGCCGACACGTTGCCGTCGATGACGTTGCCCGACGACATCACCCTCGTGCACGTCGACGCAGACCTCTACAGCTCAACGAAAACCATCTTCGAACACATCGGGCCAGCGTTGCGGCCCGGCGTCATCATCGTCT